>NZ_LZHA01000001.1:0-3287 GCF_001690335.1 Gilliamella sp. Gris1-4
AAATTTTTAATACTAATTATCGTGCTTATGGTACAAGGCGTCTGCAAGCAGAGCTGAGAAAGCAAGGCATAACCGTATCTCGACGCCGAATAGGTCGAATCATGGCGAAAAATGGCTGGGTTTCGAAATACACCTGTAAAAAATATTGTATTCATACAGAAAAAAGCAATGAATCGCCGGTGGGGAATGAACTGAATCGAGAATTTAATATAGGTCAACCACGAAAAATATTGGTGACCGATTTAACCTATGTAAGGGTTAAACAACGTTGGCACTACCTTTGTGTAATTGTTGATATCAGTAATCGAGAAATAGTGGGGCGAAGTGCTGGCAGGCATAAAACAGCGGCACTGGTCATGCAAGCTATGAGTCAAATTCCAATGAACTTACAGACGATTGAGTTGTTTCATTCTGATAGAGGAAAAGAGTTTGATAATCATTTGATTGATGAATGTTTAACAGCATTTGGAATTAAACGGTCCTTAAGTCGCAAAGGCTGCCCCTATGATAACGCAATTGCAGAAAGCACATTCAAAGCAGTGAAAACAGAATTTGTGTCAAATACTATTTTTGATTCACTGGCGCAACTTAAATTGGAATTTAATCACTATGTGGATTGGTTTAATTATAATCGACTTCATTCAACATTAAATTACCAGTCGCCGATTGAATACAAAAGAAATCGATGACCTTATCTTTTTGGTACTAAAATGTGTGGACATACCAGGATAGTTACATATGTATTTTCATAAGCTCAGGTTTCACTTTTTGGGTATTTAAATCAGTAATATCAAGAGCAAGTGCCAAATCAAAAGAGCCCGTAATTTCACCGTCCTGTTTAATTTTTTGTTAGAATTAAGATCCATTCTGAAGAAATATGAAGAGTACGACCTTAAAATATTAATCTATGTTATTAAAAATAAAACATTGAATAAAATATATAACCCGTTTAATATTATGATGATGGTTATCTAAATGGCATTATGAGGGATTATAAACATATGAATATTCAATTTAATATAATACAAGGAACATTAAACGAGCTTGATGATATATCATTACTTTTTTCTGAATATCGAGAGTTTTATGGTATTGAGGATTGTAATTCTGAATCAAAAAAATTCATTAAAGAAAGATTGATCAACAATGATTCAATAATTTTCCTTGCCTACGACAATAAAATAGCATGTGGTTTCGTACAGCTATATTTTTCATATTCTTCTTTATCCATATCACCAACTATAATTTTGAATGACTTATATATTATAAAAAGCTACAGAAGGTACGGTATTGCAACCCAATTAATGGAAAAAGTAAGAAGCTTTGCTAATAATTCTACATATAATGGAATTTCATTATGCACATCAATCGAAAACCACAAAGCTAGAGCTCTGTATGAAAAATTAAATTATAAAATTGATGATCAATTTATATACTATTTTTTAAAACTACATAAGGAATGATATATGAAAATTTATGATTCTGTTGGATTTGGACCGGCAAATCTTTCAGTGGCGGTTGCTATGGATGGCGCTGGTATGTTAAACAAAGATGGCTTACAAATTAAATTTATTGAAAGTAAAAGCGAGTTTGGCTGGCATCCTGGAATGTTACTTCCGGAAGCGGATATGTAAATATCTTTTTTTAAAGATTTAGCAACATTAAGGAATCCTACTAGCAAGTATACATTCTTGAATTATCTATTTTCATCAGATCGTTTAGAAGGCTTTGCAAATTTAAGAAACTTTTTCCCTAGTAGACTGGAGTATAACGACTATTTAAAATGGGCAGCAAATCACTTTAATGATTATGTTTTATTATATGGTCATAAAGTTGTAAGTATTAATCCCATTTATGATGGTCATTTAATTGATCATTTAGAAATTTGCATTGAAGATAATAATAAAACAATCAGCAAATTGTATGCAAAAAATATTTCATTAGCAACAGGCATAACTAAAAATATACCCGTGGGAATTTTCTTAGATGAAAAAAATAAAAAAATAAAAAAATAATGCATTCCAATGATTTTTTAAATAATTTGGAACATGAATTTAATGATAAAAATTCAGATTATAAATTCTTAGTTATAGGATCTGGACAAAGTGCAGCAGAGATAACTAATCATTTATCAGATCATTATCCAAATATAGAGTTATGTTTAAGAAACTATTCACTATGACCAGCAGATGAAACTGAATTTTCTAACGAGATTTTCAGTAGCCATTCAGCAAAAAATTTTTTGCTTATGATGAAAAACTTAAAAAAAAGTGTTACTAGATTTTAAAAATACAAATTACTCAGTTGTAGATTCTGCATTGATAATGTAACTATCCCCTAAAATAGTACAGCAAAAAAGTAGAAAATTCTCTATGATAAAAGTAAAAGGGGATTTAATTATGAAAAAAATGACTGAACATCAAATCGTCGCTATTTTAAAAGAAGCTGAAGCAGGTATTCCTGTCAAGGAACTCTGCCGTAAATATGGCATGGGTAATTCAACTTTTTATAAATGGCGGGAAAAATACGGCGGAATGGAAACTTCGGATATCAAACGCTTAAAGGAGCTGGAGGCTGAAAACCGTAAGCTTAAACAGATGTTTGCCGAACTGAGCTTAAAATCCCAGCTTCAGGAAGAAATCATAAAAAAGCTGTAGTGCCCACAAAAGCACGTAAAACGTGGGCACAGCAACTACAACAAAATCATTCGGTTACTATTGCTATGAGTTGTGCCATTGTTGGCTTAAGCCGTTGTGCTTACTATTATCAACCTAAGTTACCGGATGATTCGGTGATTGTTTCGGTGTTGAATGCTATCACTGACCGGCATTTGCGCTGGGGCTTTCCTAAATGCTTTAATCGTATCAGAAAGCTCGGCTATAAATGGAATCATAAACGGGTGTATCGGGTGTATTGTGAGTTGAAACTTAATCTCAGGGTAAAGCGTAAACAGCGCATTCCTCCACGAAGCCCAGAAAGGCTATCAGCACCCAATAAACAAGGTGAATGTTGGTCAATGGATTTTATGAGTGACAGTAGTCGTAATCAACGTCGCTTTAGGACATTCAATGTTATCGATGACTTTAATCGTGAGGCGTTAGGGATTGATATTGCAGTAAGCTTACCAGCAGGAAGGATTTCCCGTTACTTAGATAAACTGGCCGAATATCATGGATATCCATTAAAAATACGGGTCGATAATGGGCCAGAATTTACAGGAAAAACCTTTATAAACTGGGCTAAATCACATGATATAACCATTGATTATATCCAGCCCGGTAGCCCTT
>NZ_LZHA01000002.1:0-11174 GCF_001690335.1 Gilliamella sp. Gris1-4
TTTCTGTCTGCTAATTCTGTAAAAAAGCCCTCAAAAGAGGGCAAAGGATTTGCATGTACTCGTCTTTCCGAGTTGTCAAAATTCGTTAGCTTAATAAAATGATTTTTTATTTTTTTCATTAAAATGAAATTCAGCTTTTTCATAACATATGAGCTTTAATGCTTTTTGAACTGAATCAGTGTCAACATCATCCCAACCAAACGCTTTCATTATTTTTTTTTCAATTTCTAGATAATCACTATCGCTGAGTTTGTCATAAAGTTCGTTTGATTGAGCTTTAATTTCTGCTTCTTTAGCATCTTGTATTTCAGTGCCGCTCATCATGTTGCAATAAGCATTTTCGTAACCGTTCTCTACAGCTCTATGTAACATCATCTATCTCCTTTTATTTCAAACTCAAGCGCACTTGTTTAAATGCGCTTTGATTTGAAATTAAATAGCAACCTATTTATTAAAGAACTTGATGGCTAGTCGATCTCTGTCCGAGGCTAGGAGTGATTAAGTCGCTCACCCGATGCGTACTGCTGTGATTGCTATCAAAACCGCTGTACTTTCATATGCCTCAGCTAACTACTTGAATCTCGCTTAACTAATTAAGTAACTCGTGGTATTGCTTAATTCTTTTGTTAAGTTGATTTGTTTTGATGTGTTTATTAAACCATTAGTTGATTTAAATATCAACCATTAGTTGATTAAAAGTTTATGAAAAAATCAACAAAAACAGCTAAACGGTTGGTTTAGTTGATTTTTAAGTTTGTTTAATTGCTTGCTTTTTAATCAATAAAGTGTTTTAAAATTGTGAGATTTTTAGGCGTAAAAAAAAGCGACCGAAGTCGCTTAAATAAAATTTAGTTATTTGGTATTTTTAGTAACTTACTGTAAATAATAATTTCTTTAGCTTTCATTTTTAATTGGGCGCTATAGTTTAAAGTGTGCTCTCTTTGGTGATATTTCTTGTATATTTCTTTTATATTTTCATTATTATCATATGAAACTAACCAATGAAATTTTACATCATCAAGTATTTCTCTGATTTTCACATGATCGTCATGGTTATAATAGTTTCTATATAGCCCTTGTCCTTTTTCATAGTAAGGAGGATCTAAATATACAAAGATACTTTTATTGTTAATAGTTTTTATTTCTGTCAATAAATTTGCTGCATCTTTATTGGTAACATTTATATTTTTTGATTGCTCCCCAATTTTTTTTATTTTTATTGCTAAACTATCTTTATTAAACCTAGCATCAAGTTTATATTGCCCAGATTGTGTTTTGCCCCCAATCACACCTCCTTTTAATATTCCTGACCTATTTGTTCTATTTAAGAAAAACGCAGCAAATCCTAACTCTAATATTGAATGATCATTAGGGTTAGATAATATATTTTTTTGTTTAAGCCATGTGTCAATTGATATATTAGTATCGTACATTAATCTCAAGAAATCTTCTGGTTGGTTTATGATCGACTTCCAAAAAGAGTATATAGCTGGATCAGCATCATTAATATGGATGTTTTTACAAACACCATTAGTTAAAAGATTAAGCGCAACGCCAGCCCCGCCAGCATAAATTTCATAATAATCACAACCAACAATATTGTTGGTTTCAATTATATTCCTAATATGAGGAGAAAACTTAGATTTTCCTCCAGGGTATCTTAATGGAGAATGGTGCATTGTTATATCCAAATAATAATTATAGCCATAAGTATATATTAGCTATTTTTTATTGGCCAGAGTTAAATGTTAATCGGGCCAAATATTTGGGTCAATACCATTAGATGTAGAAACATTTTTAAATAAACATTTTAAATCATGAATAAATTCATCTAATTCAATCTTGTTTTCTTTATTGGCCAACCAATGTCGAAGTAATAATTTAAAAAATAAATCATGTTTTTTAAATAGTTCTTTTCTTTTTTTTCTTATTTTACCATTAGAAGATTGATTTTCTTTTATGAGCTTATGGGAAAGCTTGTCGATTGCTTCAATTTCACATTTTATATGTTCTCTGTAATATTCTTTTGTTATTTGGGATTCTAGTACATCAAGACTAGACCAAAAATCAGGCTGACTATTATAAACATTTAATGAATAATCAAATAATAATTTTTCAGGGCTTTTATTGCTTGGAAGAAAAATAATATTTTTTCTGCTATAAATTTTTTTAAGTTCTTTATAAGCTGTAGGATCTTCATTAGAAGGTCTCTCATCTCCATCAAGAATGGTTATCGAAGGAGTTAATGACCGAAAAAAAACCTCATCATCATTCATATCTTTTAATGTTTGTGCACCAATATTAAATTGACCACAATGTAATGAACTTTCTATTTTTGAAAAATTTTCATTTTCTTTTTTTTTGTAGGTGAGTATTTCTTGTAAAAAAATCCTAGCTTCTGCATCTTCGGTCATGACAGGAATTTTTTTTAATTTGTATTTTCCATCATCAATTTTATTTTTAAGATATAATGATATCCTTTGTAAGGTTGGATTATATAGTATATCAATTTTGCCACTTTTTGTTTCTGGTGTAACGTTATCAATTAAATATGTGATATTACAATGCTTATTTAAAGAATATTCAATTAAAGATAGACTATGGGTTGTGAAGAAAACTTGTATTTTATAATTTTTAGAAAATTTAATAATAATTTCTAATATTTTATTTTGTAAATTTGGATGTAATGTGGCATCTAATTCATCGATTAGCAACATACTTTCGTATTTATTACTCTTATCACTGTTTTCATAAAAATATTTTAAAGACAGCAATGCAGTTAATATAATTTGTATGTTATCTTGTCCCGCTGAAATAGTGTTAGAATCAATTCCGTTTATATTACTTTTGAATGTAGGTCTAGTTTTTATTCCTGCAATATTTTCTTGCGGTAAAATTTCAGTTATTTCAATGTTACATAAATTACTATACAAGTTGTAGTATTCATCTATGTATTCCTGTGGAAGGTATTTTTTTATTGTTGTTATATTTGTGTTATCTGGGATTTCGCCTGTTGGAATTAACCGAGGTAAACCTAAATAGATTATTGGTAATTCTGGAAGATTTTCTTTTTTTCCTTTAGTGTAATTAGGAATTATTCTATATCGATTAGATGCCCCATCATCTTTTACTCTAAAAGGTATTAGATTATCTTTATTCCAGTATTGTATTTCAAAAACTTTTCCATTTGTGTTGTGATTTTTTGAAACGATTCCTGATTTGGTCAAAGACTCTATTTTAGGATTTATTAACTGATTTATATTATTTATTATTTTTAAGCTAGGGTTGCTTTTTAATAAAGGTTGTTTAAATGAATTACTAATTATATATAAGATGGATGTTTTACAAGTTCCATTGCCTCCAGAAATTACATTAATATCATATGCAAAGTCCAGAGTTAGGTCTTTTAATTTTAAATACTCATTTATAATAATTTCCTGTATCATTTTTCGCTTTACCTTGCTTTTTCGTTATCGCTTATATTCAAAAACCGCCGAAGCGGTTAAATTATTAAATAATCGACGATATCCACCACACACGCCCTAGAACAGCAAATTCACCCGATTCGATTTGTTCCTTACTTATAATTTCGTCTTTGAAGTCAGGATTGAAAGATCTGACTGTTATAGTGCCATCCGAGTTTTGAATTAATACCTTTACTTTCTGTGATTCACCGATACGAATAGCATAAATTTTACCATCTTTTATTCGATTATCTGCCATGTCGATTGATAGTGTGTCGCCATCAAACAACCTTGGATTCATGCTGTCACCAGAAACCCTTACCACTCGTATTTTGTCGCAATGAACGCCTTCTCGCTTCAATGTGTTTACTCTAAATGGTAACGTGTACATCTCCGTTTCGCTGTGATTTATCATTCCGTGACCTGCCGAAAGCTCTATATCCAACACAGGAACAGTAACAAATTCACCACTATTTTTTTCTGTGTCACTCATTTCCTCCCATGTTACAGGTTTTAATCTTGAATCCCTGATATTACTGTCATCCATTTTTTTTACACCTTTCCCAGATAGCAACCACTCCAGAGAATACCCAGTGGATAAACATATTGTTCTAGCAGAGGTTGTGCTTATCTTATTTCGTTTAAACCAGTTATTAACAGCCTGATTTGTTACACCTGTTATTTTGGCTAAATCAGATTGTTTAATATTTTTATCAATCATTATTTCATTAAGACGTTGGATTACATCATTCATTTAGGATCTCCTTTACATAGTAATAATAAACCAACGGTTGAGTTTATCAATCAACTAAAATATAAACCATAGGTTGATATATTTTTTTATTTAGTTTATTATTGTTGATAATTTGTTTAACTGGAGGTTTAAGTGAATAAACAACTTACACCATTTGATATGGCGATTGCCGCCGTTGGCGGTACACAAAGAGAATTAGCTAAAAGATTAGGATGTACCGAGCAGAATATTAGCAAATTAAAAAAGAAAGGCTGCATTCCTACTAACAATCCTGAGTTATGGGTTAAAGCTACGGGTTTACCTAAGCAAAAGCTATTTCCTCAATTTTATCAATAAAAATTACTGAGGCGCAAATGAGAATAACGTCTTTTATTAATAACTCCAAATGTATTGAGTGGGATTTAACAATGCAACAAGGAGCGTTGTTTGATCTGCTTAATCAACTTCACACTTGGGCTGAACCTGTTGCTATTGATGGTGAAATTTATTATTGGGCATCAAAGCAGATGATTTGCAATGAAATACCGCTTGCTTACAACAAGATTGATACGGTTTATCGTGCATTGAAGATTTTACGCGAAAAAGGATTAATCAATTACAAAAAATATGGTGAAAAAGATTGTATTTCATTAACAGCAAAAGGCAAAGAGTGGAACTCGGAAATAAATCCGACCCTCGGAAATAAATCCGAGCAAACTCGGATCGAAATCCGAGAAACCTCGGAAATAAATCCGACATATAAGAATACTAATATAAATAATACTAAGATCAGTAATATTAAAAAAATAAATAAAAATGGTTTGGATTTGTCTGGTTTTGAACAACAACCAAGCGAACAAGTTTGGAATGATTTTGTTGAGCATAGAAAAAACAAAAAATCGAAGCTCACACAAACGGCATTGAATTTATTAATTAAACAAATTAACGCCTGCCTAGCGCTTGGTTACACAACTGACGACGTGTTAGCTGAGTGTATGGCTAGGGGATGGGTGAGTATCAAGGTTGAATGGCTGCAAAATACTGGAAATTTTCAGCGGGGTAACCAAGCAAATAGCAATAAATCATTGGCTAGCTCCATGCGTGATGATACGAGCTGGATACACGATATGGATACAGTTCTATGAAAAATATCGCAGAGTTAATCAATACCGGCATGATTAAACATCAACGCGTTCACCAGAAAACATCGGGAGCGGATGAGGTGGCAAATGTTTTTAATTTATTTTGCGAGCAATTAATCATTGTTTTCCCTGCATCATCCGCAGTTTTGAAAGATGAAAACTCAAGAAAAACATTCAAACAACAATGGTTACAGGCATTCAAGGAAAACGGAATAACTAAACTGGAATATCTGCGAGCAGGGCTAAAGGTAGCTAGAGCGCAAAATACCGACTTTTTGCCTTCTACAGGTAAGTTTATTGCTTGGTGCAAGCAAGGTATTGCTGAACAAGTGGGACTACCAGCACCAGAGGAACTAATCAGAATTTTAATGGATTTTAGCGCTCAAAGAGGAATTATTGAAGCCGAAGATTACCCCTTTCCAAATAACGCCTGTTATTGGTTAGTTACTGATTTGATGTATGAATCGAGAGAGCGCAATCTGTCTAAAAAGGATTTGTTAGAACAAGCACGTATCGCGTTGCTTGATATGACAAAAAAAATTCTTGATGGGTACGAAGTGCCAAAGCCAGTTAAACGAATTAGTAGCGCACCAGTTGGCGTAACGTTAACGCATGAACAATCGCTCAGCAAATTACGTGCAATCAAGCGAAAATTTAAAATCGGGTATGTAGATGAGAAAACAGCTAGTTAACCACTGCTCCCAAGGACGTTATCACATGCTCGACAAAATAGCGTATGACTATGTGAGAGCAATACGAGAACCAGGAGCTAATACGGTACAAATTAAACAGCAGTTAGCAGAACGAGTTAAAAAATATTCAGAAGACGACAAAATTAAATTGAGAGAGTTGATACAGAAATGGCTTACAAAATAACAGCAGAAGTAAAAAAAGGTTGGCAAGCGTGGGGAACGGTTGTGTTGCGTCGTGATTCAAGACTCACAGAAAAAGGTTTAATAAAAACGCTGGCTACAGTTGAGAACTCATTCGGCAATACTAAAGTTGATGTGTTGGTCCGTAATTTTGAGTGTGTAAGGGTGTAAAGATGAACGACAACGTAAAAAAACCAAAGCACTATCAAGTAATCAAGGGTGTCGAATCTATCGACATCATAGCGCGTAGCATGACTGTAGAGCAGTTTAGAGGGTTTTGCCTTGGTAACATTCTGAAATATCGAATTAGAGCGGGCAAAAAAGATGCTTTGGAGCAAGATATCGCAAAAGCGAATGAGTACGAGAAGATTTTTGAAACTAAAAAACATCTTTGCATTGATTTGGAGGGCAACTAAGTGACAAAACCAACACTGGGCGATTTTTACAATAACCCGCGGGAAGCATATGAAAACGGGTTTAGATTAACTTGGAAGCATTCAATTTTGCACGTAATTAAATGTACGTTTATTGATGTTTGGTTAGATATTTTTAAATTATTTGTGGGGATTATTGTTGCTCATTTGATACCGATACTGTTTATCATTTTATGCATACTAGCGATTTTGTTAATCATAATCACGATGCCAATATTTTTTCCTTTCTGGATTGTGTCTCATCAATTGTCTACAAGGAAAGTGATTAAAAAATATTTTGAGAGAAGTGATGATGATTAAAGAAATACGATTAACACATGAACAAGCACGCAACACAGCGATTAACGTAATAAATCAATTACCAGTTGATAGCGAGCATCCATTGAGGATTGTAATTGATGAAGACAATCGCACGTTAGCACAAAATCGCATGATGTGGGCTGTTTTAAATGATATCGCAAAACAAGTTGAATGGAACGGAGAAAAGCTCACAGCGGAGGAATGGAAGCATTTAATCACGGCTAATTTGCACGGGCAGAAATGTGTAAAGGGAATTCAAGGCGGACTGGTATTCATGGGGCAATCAACGCGAAGAATGAATAAAAAAGCATTTGCTGATGTGGTGACTTGTGCTGAACAGTTTGGGGCTGAAAATGGCGTTATATTTAGCTCAGATGCACAGGAAGCGATTCGACTAGCTGAACAGTACAAAGACCAATTATCAAAGGTGGCATGATGAATTATTTAAAAATTAACGGTAATGAGTATCAAAAGATATTTACGGTTGGTGATTTACACGGTTGTTACGATTTACTAATGAGCAAGTTAAACGAGGTGAGCTTTGATTTTAAAAATGACTTACTAATAGCTGTTGGTGATTTAATTGATAGAGGTACGCAAAGCTTAGAATGTTTACGATTAATTAATCAGGATTGGTTTAAAACGGTTCGTGGAAATCACGAGCAAATGGCAATCAATGGAATTAACGGAGACGAACAATCATTATTGGCATGGCAATACAACGGTGGGGGTTGGTTTTTCAAATTAAACGATTTAGATAAACAGGAAGCTGTTAACTTAATTAATAAGTGCAATGAATTGCCTTTAGTTATTGAGCTTTCAATCAATAACGAATTAATAGCGTTTGCACACGCAGATTATCCAGCAAATGAATATGTATTCAACAAGCCTATTGATTTAAATAAAGTGGTTTGGAGTCGAGAACGATTTGAAAAATATGATAATACAGGAATAAAAGGTGTTGAATTTTTTGTGTTTGGTCATACTCCGCAAAGAGAAGTGACGCAAGTTGCAAACAGGGTTTACATTGATACTGGGGCGGTTTTTTCTGGCAACCTAGTATTAACTAGGATGGACAATATTTAGGGTAGCATGATGAACAACGAACACAAAGAACAATTAAAACGATACGATGATAAAGAGCAAGAATTAGAGCGAGCAATAGCAATAGTTAGAGAGCAACGCAGAGAATACATTAATCAGCATAATTTAAATAGAGTTAACGACAATGCCGAAGAAACACAAATTAATTAAAACTGATTTTAAATGTCCAGAATGCAATGGAGCTTGTTTGCACAACGTTGACTTGGATTTATTTGTCTGTAATAGACCATTGGTTGGTGTTAACGGAGAAGTAAAAGGCTCTTGCGGTAAGTTTTACAAGAATAAAGCGAAGTTCAGACGATGAAGAGAGAAATAAAGCAGAAAAAATGTAAAAGCTGTGGCAAAAAATTTGCGCTATTTAACTCGCTCGCTCAAGTATGTTCTATTGATTGTGCTATTCAATATGCAAAAGATAACAGCGTTCAAGAGCGAACCAGAATTAAATTAACGCGAATAGCAAAAGAGAGCATAAAAACACGCTCAGAGCATTTAAAGGAAGCTCAAACGATATTTAATGCATTCATTCGAGAGCGAGACAAAAACGAGCCGTGTATTAGTTGTGGACGCTATCACACGGGGCAATATCACGCAGGGCACTATCGAAGTGTTGGCGCATGTCCAGAGTTACGATTCTGTGAGCTGAATGTACATAAACAATGTTCAGCATGTAACAACCACAAGTCCGGTAACATTATTGAATACAGAATTAATTTAGTAAAAAAAATAGGTGTAGAAAAAGTAGATTGGTTAGAGGGGTATCACGAACCAAAAAAATACACGATAGAGCAAATAAAACAGATTAAAGCTGAGTATAAGCAAAAATTAAAAGAGTTAAAAAAGGGTAGATAACAAATGCTAGCAGAATATATGTACGTTGATGATGAGCCAAAGGAAATTGTAAAACCAGTTACGCGGGTTAGGTTTCAAGCTGATTACGATATTACTGACGTGTTGAGATTGTGGGGTAATTGGTCAAGAAAGGAAGCTTACAAGAAGCAAGGTGCGCTAAGCTTGTATCAATCTCAAGAACCAGAATATAAAGAGTTATGTTCAGATAACGATGGATTGATTATAGACGGCATTATTTCAAGCATGAAGAACATTAGATTTCAAAAAACAAAGGAAGAAGCTCTTGTTTTAATAAAATCATATTACGGCGACGAAATATTAGATGATGATTATGTTTTTATTGAGCGTTACAAAGTAAAAGAGTCTTGCTCTATTCTTATTAGACCAAGAACATTAAGAGAGATAGCAAGCGAGCTTGGTTGTAGTGAGGGTAATGTTAGAAAAATTAAAAGCTCAGGTGAAAGCCACGTTATAGGCGCTTTGGCTCAACAGACCCAACAAACAGGAATGGAATTGGAACTATTTAAAAAAATAAATTTATTTAAATAAAGTGTTGACTGCGTACGCAAGAAGTAGTATAAATGTATCAACATGAAATTATTGTATATAAAGCTCGCAAATGCGGGCTTTTTTATTATCTGTTAGAAGTTAAATATGTTTAGAGATGGAATTATTTAATTATAGCAAAAAAATCTTGATTTCTTAAGAGTACAGTGGTATAAATTACCCAGACTGGAATTTTTGTATCCAAACTGTTTTTAAATAGAAGCCCAATTTTAATAAGTTGGGCTTTTTTATTCTAATTTTGTAATTTTTATATTAAACTGCGCGCTTTCTAAGCGCAGGTAATATTAAATTATGAAAAAAATAGCTTTAATTTTAGTTTTATTTTTATTATTCCCGCCGATTTCAAATGCGAAAAACTGTAGAAAAGGCATACCGTGCGGCAATTCATGCATATCGGCTTCTAAAACGTGTCGAATTGGAACGTATTCAGTAGCACCGACGCCAAAGCCGAAAAAGCCAAAATCAACACCAACGCCAACATCTAATCAAGTTGCAATTAGTAAGCAAAATTTTGACAATGCAAAAACTCAGCTTACTAAGATATACAAATCAAATCCAGAGCAAACCGAATTTTATTGCGGATGTGATATTTCGTGGACAGGTAAAAAGGGTGTTGTAGATTTTGGTAAATGTGGTTATAAGCCCAGAAAGAATTTAAATAGAGCGTCTCGCATTGAATGGGAACATGTTATGCCAGCCGAAAATTTTGGTAGACATCTGCAATGCTGGCGAGATGGTGGGCGTAAAGCGTGTAAAAAAGATGTTACCTTCAATCAAATAGAAGGGGATATGCATAACTTACAACCAGCAATTGGCGAAGTAAATGGAGACAGGTCTAATTATCGTTATTCGCAGTTTACTAAAGAATTTACACAGTACGGACAGTGTAAAACTGCTGTAGATTTCAAAGAAAGAAAACTTCAACCTCGTAACGAAATTCGCGGGATGATAGCACGTACATATCTCTATATGTCTGATAAATACAAAATTAATTTATCTAATCAAGAAGAAAAGCTGATGACTGCATGGGATAAAATGTTTCCACCCAAAAAATGGGAATGCGAACGCAATCAACAAATTAAACAAATTCAGGGTAATGATAACAAATTCATTACAGAGCAATGTAATAAAGAAAGCCTCAATTAAGAGGCTTTTTATTATCAAGGTAAAATTTCACAGCATCAACAATAAGTTGAGCTTGTGATACATCTAGGTTTTTACTTGCTTGTTCAATTAATGCGATATCATCAACGTGTAGTTTGAAGCCTTTTACTTTAACTCCTCGTTTTTGGTCGCTTTTTTGATTAATTTCAACTCTTGTTAATGCCATGTTATCCGCCTTGATTTTTTAAAATTAAATTGTTATATTTAAGGTCATCGGAGAGGTTTCCCTCTCCTTTGAACTACTTTAGAATGCTGGGGAGCTAATCAAAAGTAGCAGAATTAAAATGAATATTTTCTTTTTCATTTTTCTTCTCCTTAAGCCCTCGTCTTAGGTCGGGGGTTTACCTTATCAAGTCCCTCACTTGATGCTTATTATTGTAAGTTAACTTACAATAAAAGTCAACACTATTTATCTAAATAATTTTAATTTTTATAGATTTATTACTGAATAAAATTAATGAAGTCTTATATGCATTTTTGTGTTTTATTTATCAAAAGATAAATAGTTGTTGTATTGCTACTTTAAGTTGAATCTAATTTTACTA
>NZ_LZHA01000003.1:0-22607 GCF_001690335.1 Gilliamella sp. Gris1-4
AACGTAATTATGGTAAGGATATAGATAAAAGCAGTATGGATAGCTGCCTTTATCGCTATCGTCATTTAGTCGAGAATGCCTTTGCTAGAATCAAGCAATATCGTTCAATATCAACTAGATACGATAAGTTAGAAAGGAATTATGCCAGTATGGTATCACTGGCATTTATGTTAATGTGGCTGCCAATGTATTGTTGAGTAATTTATGTACAGCAAAGATCAACAGCCCCTAAATGATAGAAATTAAACTAGCTAAAACAAAAAAGCCTTTGATCTAACTCAAAGGCTTCTATCTAGGTGTAAAATTTAAAGATTATGCGTTTGCAGCATTATTTACTCTTTCACGTAATTCTTTACCTGGTTTGAAGTGAGGTATATATTTATGTTTCACTTCAACATTACCACCAGTTCTTGGATTCCTTGCTTTACGTGGAGCTCGATAGTTCAAACTAAAACTACCGAAACCTCGAATTTCCACACGATCGTTACTTTCCATAGCTAAAGCGATCTGTTCAATGATATCTCTAACTGAATCATCAACTAGTTGAACAGGGAGGTGTGTTCGCCAGTTAACAATTCGTTCTACTAAATCTGATCTGTTCATGATCACTCCTAATTTATTTATGTGGCATGTAACTATTTCATTTTATCCCATAAAAGAAAAAGAGGGCAAG
This sequence comes from Gilliamella sp. Gris1-4, assembly GCF_001690335.1. Lineage (NCBI taxonomy): Bacteria > Pseudomonadati > Pseudomonadota > Gammaproteobacteria > Orbales > Orbaceae > Gilliamella > Gilliamella sp. Gris1-4. The sequence goes on from NZ_LZHA01000003.1 coordinate 674, forward strand.
CCCTCTTTACTCTTTACATAAATATTTTTTACTCAGTTTTTGATGCAGCTTTGAATGCTTCTGCCATTGCATTAGTAAATGATGCATCTTCTTGAGTTGCTGTGTTGTTTACTGCTGCAAGAGCTTCTTTCTCATCAGCTTCATCTTTCGCTCGTACTGATAACGAAATTGCACGAGTTTTACGATCGATGTTAACAATTTTAGCTTCAACTTCATCACCAACTTTTAATACAGTTGTTGCATCTTCAATACGTTCACGAGCGATATCTTGTGCTTTTAAGTAGCCTTCAATACCTTCAGCGATTTCGATGGTTGCACCTTTAGCGTCAACTGCACTTACTGTACCTTTAACTATTGTGCCTTTTTTATAGTTAGAAGCAAAGCTACTAAATGGATCATCTTCTAATTGTTTAATACCTAGAGAGATACGTTCACGTTCTGCATCAACTTGTAAAACAACAGCTTCGATATCATCACCTTTCTTATAAGCTTTAACAGCTTCTTCGCCAGGCATATTCCAAGAAATGTCTGAAAGATGAACTAAACCGTCGATACCACCATCTAAACCGATAAAGATACCAAAATCAGTGATTGATTTGATCTTACCACTAACTTTATCACCTTTATTGTGTGTTTCAGCAAATTGTAACCATGGGTTTGGTTTACATTGTTTAAGGCCAAGAGAAATACGACGACGTTCTTCGTCAATTTCAAGCACAACAACTTCAACAACATCACCTAAGCTAACAACTTTAGATGGATGAATATTTTTGTTTGTCCAGTCCATTTCAGAAACATGAACTAAACCTTCAACACCTGTTTCAATTTCAACAAAACAACCGTAGTCAGTTAAGTTAGTTACTTTACCTGTTACTTTAGTACCTTCTGGATAACGTTTAGCGATTGAAACCCATGGATCTTCACCTAATTGTTTTAAGCCAAGTGATACACGTGAACGATCTTTATCAAATTTAAGTACTTTAACAAGTAATTCTTGACCAACTTCAACCACTTCACTTGGGTGTTTAACACGTTTCCAAGCCATGTCAGTAATGTGAAGTAAACCATCAACCCCACCAAGATCAACGAATGCACCGTAATCGGTAAGATTTTTGATGATACCTTTAACTTCAGAACCTTCTTGTAGATTTTCAAGAAGTTGTTCTCTTTCTGCACTATTTTCAGATTCAATAACTGCACGACGTGAAACAACAATGTTGTTGCGTTTTTGATCTAATTTAATAACTTTTAATTCGATTTCTCTATTTTCAATATGAGAAGTATCGCGTAATGGACGAACATCAACAAGTGAACCAGGAAGGAACGCACGAACGCCATTAAGATCAACCGTAAAGCCACCTTTAACTTTACCATTGATAACACCTAAAACTGTTGCAGCATCTTCAACTGCTTTTTCTAGTGTAAGCCATGCTTCATGACGCTTAGCTTTTTCACGAGATAAGATAGTTTCACCAAAACCATCTTCGATTGAGTCAAGCACAACATCAACAACGTCGCCGACTTGAACTTCTAATTCGCCTTGGGCATTTTTAAACTGCTCTACTGGAATCGCTGATTCAGATTTTAAACCAGCGTCAACTAAAACAACATCTTTGTCGATTGCAACGACAGTACCACGGATCATATTACCAGAACGAGTGTCTAGTTGATTGATAGACTCTTCAAAGAGTTGAGCAAAAGATTCAGTCATATTAATATACTTAAGTTAATTTTAACGTCCACATTACATCCTGTCTTGTGGGGTTGTTTATAATACTCCATACATCCTTATAATGGAGCTATGTTCGCGCTATAATTTAAGTTACAACGCAAGTTTTTCGTTTATATACTCAATTGATTGATTAAAAACATCTTGAATAGACAGTGATGTAGTATCAATTATTAGAGCATCAATTGCAGGTTTAAGCGGCGCAACGGCGCGATGACGATCTCGTTCATCACGCGCAGTTATTTCCTGCAAAATTTCGGCGAATTTAACATTATTTTGCTTATCTTGCAACTGTTTCATTCGCCTTTCTGCACGAGATTGGGCACTAGCATCAAGAAATATCTTAACAGGGGCATCACTAAATACTACACTGCCCATATCACGACCATCTGCAACCAATCCAGGTGCTTGCTTAAAGTCACGTTGACGTTGTAATAAAGCTGCTCTAACCGAATTAATTGCCGCCACTTTTGATGCAGCTCCCCCCGTCTGTTCTGTACGAATTTCTTTAGTCACATCAATCTGATCTAATAACACTTTAACATTATAACCTTGCGTATCAAACGTTAGTGGCAAATTCAGAGCTAGTTGTTCAAGTTTATTGGCATCATCTAGCGCAATACCTTGCTTAAGCGCGCTAAGAGCTAGCACACGATAGATAGCACCAGAATCTAAAAGATGCCATTTAAAATGATTGGCTAATGCTTGACATAACGTGCCTTTACCGACACCGCTTGGCCCATCAACAGCAATAACGGGAACAGATTTATTCATTTTATTCTTCGCTTAATCGTTTAAATTGTTCGAAATAATCAGGAAAAGTCTTCATTGTGCATTTAGGATCTAATATTGTCACAGGTGTATCTGAAAGCGCCACTAATGAAAAACACATAGCAATACGATGATCATTATAGGTTTCGATTTCGGCATGGTTTAATTTAACTGGAGGAATAATAGTAATATAATCGTGACCTTCATCAACAGTTGCGCCAACCTTTCTTAATTCAGTTGCCATCGCATATAAGCGATCAGTTTCTTTAACTCGCCAATTGTAAATATTACGAATTGTTGTTGGACCTTTAGCAAACAGCGCTGTTGTGGCGATAGTCATTGCTGCATCTGGGATATGATTCATATCCATATCAACACCGTGTAATTCACCACGAGAGCATTGAATATAATCATCAGCCCAAATAACTTTAGCCCCCATTTTTTCAAGTACATGAGCAAATTGGGTATCGCCTTGTAAGCTATTTTTTCCAATGCCAGTTACTTTAACAGTACCGCCTTTAATTGCAGCCGCTGCTAAAAAATAAGAAGCAGAAGAAGCATCGCCTTCAACTAAATAATCGCCTGGCGATTGATAACACTGATTAGCTTTAACAGTAAATTTTTGATAATTGTGATTGGTAACCAAAACACCAAACATAGCCATCATCTTAATAGTGATATCAATATAAGGCTTAGACACCAAATCACCAATTATAGTAATTTGAGTATCATTTTGTGCTAATGGCGAAGCCATTAACAACGCAGTTAAAAATTGGCTAGAGACCGAACCATCAACTTGGATTTCACCACCAATAAAACCACCATGAAGGTGTAATGGTGGGTATCCTTCATTTTCGAGATAATCAATTTTAGCACCACCTTGACGCAGCGCATCGACTAAATGGCCAATTGGGCGCTCTTTCATGCGTGGTTCGCCGGTTAGCACAATATTATTATGACCAAGGCATAAAGCTGCAGTCAGTGGACGCATTGCTGTGCCAGCATTACCTAAAAAAAGCTCTAATGCATGGTTGGATTGCAAAATACCGCCTACACCTTGCACATCACAAATCGTGCGATCGTGTGATAGCTGATACTTCACACCTAACGCTGCAAGCGCATCAAGCATATAACGAACATCATCACTATCAAGTAAATTCGTTAACCGTGTATTACCTTTACTCAATGCTGATAATAATAAAGCACGATTAGAAACACTCTTTGAACCAGGCAAATTGATAGTACCATTAAATCTTTTTATCGGTTGTAATGTTAAGGATAACATAAGGACTCTCTTTAATATTCTTTAAAATTTCTCTAACGTCGCTTTCAATAAATCAATTGCTTGCTTATCTTTAGCACTATTTTCCCATAACTTATCAAATAAATGGCGATACCGTTTAATTGCATGATAAGATGACGTAATCGACGCAATACCAGTAGTAACATTAGGTAACTCACCTAATCGAAATGGGCTCATTGCTAATGAAATAGGATCCCCATCTTGATAAAAAATCTGAAAAGCAATTGACGGAATAGCTTCTTGTGTAATAGCAATTGTTGGCGCAAGAGATTGTTGTTCAATTAACTGAATTAAGTGATAAACTTCTTTGCGTGCTAGTAGCATTCTTTCCGATTTTTTACCCGGCGAAATAGTTAAATTACCAACCAAACCAATATGTAAAAAACGTTCTACATTACGTAAACTGATTAAATTAATAACTTTTGGAATTGATTGACAGAACTGAGTTTTACGATCTTTTAAAATGGATAAGGTAGTGGCATATTTTTGAGGATCAGCGGGTTTACTCGATTCATTTAACATCATCGCTAAATGAGACAAATAATCAGAAGAAGTTAATAAAAAGGAAAAAGGATCGAAATGAGAATAGATATGAGTTGATTGTTCTTCTAATTGGCGCATACGTTCAAAAAAACCTTCACCACTCGAATAGTATTCAGTATCAATGCCGAGTAAACTAGCAAAAGACGTATCAAGCAAGGAAGCCAATCGCTCTAGAGTTTCAATTTTAACGATCTCACCCTTCTCTAACCGATATACTGCTGCTCTTGAAATTTTAAGGCTTTCTGCAACATCTTCAGCCTTCAAAGAGGCAGCAATCCGATACGCACGCAGACGCTGACCTATAGCACAATAATCAATCGATCCAGTAATCATAATACACTCAAACTATTAGGATTTTGGCAGTGTATCACAAGGTGATAGCAATGCCAATTTTTGGCAAAATGTTTTAGGTGTAGCCTATATTTTTAACAACTATTTTAATAACACATCTTGCAATGCCGATACATTTTCAAATTCAGTAAACTCAGAAATTGCCTCTGGTTGTTTAGCATTATCTTCACGCTTACCAAGAACTTGCGATGCAAATACAAAACCTTTTTTATCCATCACTGAACGGTTATAAAAATCAACTAAATCTTGTTGAGTGATTTTTTTCAATTGTTCAATTTTTTTGTGCCGTGAATCAAACGTAAAACGCGAATTTCGATAGTCAGCCATATAACGACTAAACTCTTCATCCAATGTTTGCGGAGGCATTTTCAATTCATCAAGTACCGCTTTTTTATATTGCTCAATATCTTCTTTAGATAATGCTTTAAGCTTACTTAATATAACAGGATAAAATTCTTGGTAACGCTTAAATAAATAAACTGGATCGTATTGGTTGCTTTGAATGATAAAACTCATTCCAACTGAATCTCCAACTGTAACAGGGCCAGCAAATACAGCGTAGCCGAGTTGTTCATTGGTGCGTAACTGATCATAAAACCAAGGTGAAATAATTTTCGACAACGTATAACTTAGCATACTACTAGCAATTCGATCATAACCTGTTGGAATATAGCTCATCATCAAAGCATTATCAGTGCTTTTCGCATATTGAGTCATTTTGGCCTCCAATGATTTTTTAATCTGAATATTATCAACAGGAGTAAATTCAACATCACGCACTAGTGTTTTTTGGATGGAATGATAAAGATCTAAAGAATCCTCGTTAGACAAATTACCCAAGCTAAGCATATAAGGTACTGAGTGGGTTAATAAATTATCGCGATAAGTTAACACGTCATTAATAGTCATGGTTGCTGTAATTTGACGTCTTTCATCCCGTTCAAAATACGGTAAATCTGACAATTCATTAACAGGATTAACCGCCAACCAATAACTTTTAGCATGCTCAGATTTATCCAATTCCTGCAAATACCAAGATTTAGCTAACACTAAGCTTTGATCATCAATCGTCACATTGCGATAACTATTAAGAATTGCTGTCACCATTTTTGGTAAATGCTGACTAAAACCACTGGCTGAAATCATTAAGCCATTATCATCATCCGTTGACAACGAAATACCCGCAACGCCTGCCTGAAATAGTAATTGTTCTAAATTACGACTTGCAATGTAATCAAGTAAATTAAAAGCGACCTCTGCTTTAGCATCACTAAAAGCCTCGTTATTCCGTAACGAAACCACAATCGCCGCTTTAGGTTCAGTTTTGAAATATTGACTAACAAAATGAAGATGATTACCCCGTTTACTAAACCCAGCTGGTTGAGCTTGAGCACGGTTTTGCTTCACAATTGAAAAATCGTCGGGAATATAAGGATTTAATTCAGGTAAACTAAATGTGAAATTTTTGCCTAAAGCCAACCAATTCGCTTTTTGCTCACTAGTAATATTATCGATTTTATAAGGTGCGTCTACAAAATAAGCCGTCTTATTCGTTGTTTGATTTGGTGAAATAATCCAAACTCTAACGTTATCGGGCGTTAGGCTTTTTAAACGAGCGGTGATCGCTGTTTTATCAAAATTATTAGCAATAAAATCAGAATTTAATATATTTTTAACGGGGTACAACAACATCTGATCAGATAGCCATTCCACATAAGACATATCACGCTCAACATCCTGATACTTAAATTCTAACGCTAAGACTTTCTTAAGTTCTTCATAATAAGCATCAGAAATTCCTTGCTTTTGAATTAACTGTAAATAATTAAAAATAGCGCCAATAACTTTATCTTTTTGAGCGAGACCATCGTCGGTTAAGCTCACATTAATACTCAACATACCGCTATTACCATAACGGATAGGGTTGATAGACGAACTAATACCTTCAATAAGCCCCTGCTTTTGTAACTGATCAGACAACGTGTTGGGGCTACTATTATCAATTAAATAAGTAATATATTCATCGCTTTTATCAGCAAATTTATCTAAATTGTTTTCCATTGGAAATTGTAAAAATAGCAATTTCTTAGGTTGCGCTGGCACCATTGCAATCTGTTTGCTTAGCACATTTGGTGTGATCGCTGGCTTATCAACTATTGGAGCATTAATATTTTTATTAGGGATTTTACCAAAAGTGTTTTGAGCTAACTTTGCCAATTTATTGATCGACTGATTACTATAAATTACCCCCACCATGATATTAGACGAATAATAATCTTTATGGAAAGCCACTAAAGCATCTTGTAATTTACTACTTGGTTTATCACTTAATGTTTCTAAATTACCACCCGAAAATTGTGACGATGGGTGATTAGGGTTAATAGTTTCGGAATTAACTTGTTCAATACGAAAACCATCGTTCGATCTAGCCATCGTCATTTCGGCATTAACAGCATTGCGTTCTTTATCGGCAAATTTAGGATCTAAATTGGGCTCGGCAATAGCATCGGCTAAATGATCTAGCGCTTTATCAAATGCACTATTTTCGACCTCAAAATAAAACGCAGTTCGATGTGTGGCAGTACTGGCGTTATAACTACCCGCATGACGACTTAAAAACTGAGAAAAGCTAGCTGGTTCAGGATAATTTTTTGACCCCATTAACACCATATGTTCAGTATAATGCGCCAAACCTTGCTGATCTTTAGGATCTTGCAACGAACCAACGGGCAGTGCTAATGATGCCAATGATTTAACTGCTTTAGGATCAGAAACAAGCAACACTCGCATTTTATTTGCTAGCTCAATCACTTCATATTGACGCTTATCACGTTCGCTTTGTTGTACCTTTTCTATCAAAACTGGCTTTGTAAGCTTATTTTCGATGGCAAAAGATGGTGAAGTGGCAAGCAGTAACCCAATAACCCCACTAAAAATAAAATTAATTAATTTTTTGTCTTTATAAACCATAATATCTGCTCACTCAACTCAGTTTAAAAAATAATACAAAAAGTAATTTAATAAAAATACAAATGTATCTTAATAAAGTCCGTAATTAAAAAATAAAAAATTTAATGCTCTCGAGTTTTTCTAAATTCAACATCAGGATACCGTTCTTGCGTCAAATTCAAATTAACCATGCTTGGCGCAATATAAGAAAGGTTATCACCACCATCTAATGCCAAATTCTGTTCGCATTTACGTTTAAACTCTTCCAATTTTTTCACATCTGAGCACTCAACCCAACGCGCTGTTGTCACATTAACTGGCTCATAAATGGCTTCGACGTTATACTCTGATTTTAATCGAGCAACCACCACATCAAACTGTAAAACCCCAACAGCACCCACAATTAAGTCATTATTGGTTAATGGGCGGAAAACTTGTACTGCGCCCTCTTCTGAAAGCTGAACCAGTCCTTTTAAAAGTTGCTTTTGTTTCAGTGGATCTTTAAGACGAATTCGACGAAACAGTTCTGGTGCAAAGTTAGGAATGCCTGTAAATTTCAGATCTTCACCTTGTGTAAAAGTATCGCCTATTTGAATCGTGCCATGATTATGTAAACCAATGATATCACCAGCATAGGCTTCTTCAACATGTTCACGATCACCTGCCATAAACGTTAAGGCGTCAGAAATATTGATATCTTTAGCAATGCGTACATGTCGTAACTTCATACCCTTTTCATATTTACCCGATACAATGCGCATAAATGCAACGCGGTCACGATGTTTAGGATCCATATTGGCTTGAATTTTAAAAACAAAACCACTGAACTTTTCTTCTGATGATTCGACTTCGCGCTTATCGGTTTGACGAGGTTGAGGAGTTGGTGCCCAAGCTGTTAAACCATCAAGCATATGATCCACTCCAAAATTACCCAATGCCGTACCAAAAAAGACTGGCGTTAAATCGCCTGACAAGAAAGCATCTAAATCAAATTCGTTTGATGCGCCTTGCACTAATTCAAGCTCTTCACGCAGTTGCTGCGCTAAATCATCACCCACCGCTAAATCCAAATCAGGGTTAGTTAACCCTTTAATAATTCGCACTTCTTGTATTGTATGACCTTGCCCTGATTGATAAAGATAAGTTTCGTCTTTAGCTAAATGGTAAACACCTTTAAATAACTTGCCACAACCAATCGGCCAAGTAATAGGGGCGCACATAATATTTAACTCGTTTTCAACCTCATCAAGCAGTTCCATTGGATCGCGAATATCACGGTCTAACTTATTCATAAAGGTTAAAATTGGTGTACTGCGTAATCGTGTCACTTCCATTAATTTGCGAGTACGATCTTCAACCCCTTTTGCTGCATCAATCACCATCAAACAACTATCAACCGCTGTTAGCGTACGATAAGTATCTTCAGAAAAATCCTCGTGCCCTGGAGTATCTAATAAATTAACTAAGCAATCATTATAAGGAAACTGCATCACAGATGTAGTAATTGAAATACCACGTTGTTTTTCCATTTCCATCCAGTCTGATTTCGCATGTTGGGCATTAGCGCCACGGCCTTTAACTGTACCTGCTGTTTGGATTGCATGACCAAATAACAATACCTTTTCGGTAATGGTTGTTTTACCAGCATCGGGGTGAGATATAATTGCAAAAGTGCGACGTGCATTAACTTCGTCTAAATAAGCTTGTTCTGTCATAAAACTGTTTTAACCCACACAAAAATAATCGCATATTTTAGCAGGTATCTGCCTATTTTGCCATTGATGTTATATGTAACGTTATTTGCCTTATTTATTTATCTATGCATAATATTTACTCTAATAAGTAATGCACTATTTACTGCTTCTTGTTAAAAAGTTTCGGGTAACTATGTGTTTAAGTATAAAACTGGAATTTGCTATGAACATTCGTGATTTAAAATTGTATTTACATTTATGCGAAACCTGTCACTTTGGTATAACGGCAAATGCTATGCATGTTAGTCCATCAACCTTATCAAGGCAGATCCAACGACTTGAAGAACATTTTGGTCACCCGCTATTTATTCGCGACAATAGGCAAGTACAAATCACTTCGGAGGGTGAAAAAGTTAAACGTTTTGCTCAACAAGTAATAAATATGCACCAACAACTAAAATATGATTTAGATCAATCTAACCAACAAATTGTCGGTGAACTCACTCTATTTTGTTCAGTCACCGCTGCATATAGCCATCTACCTGAAATACTTGATCGCTTTAGGATCCACTATCCTCTAGTTGAAATCAAACTATCAACGGGTGATGCTGCTGACGCTGTAAAGAAAATTCAAGCAAATGAAGCCGATTTAGCTATAGCAGGCAAACCAAAACAGCTCCCTACTGGTATTGAGTTTTTAAAATTTGGCGAAATTGAAATGGTATTGCTAATACCTAAACTTAATAGCACGTTTAGTGACAGATTACATCAAAAACAGCCTGACTGGCATAATATTCCCTTTATATTGCCTGAACATGGCCCTAGTCGCCACCGTATTGATTTATGGTTTAAGCAAAGAAAAATTTCTAATCCCAAAATTTATGCTACGGTCGCAGGACACGAAGCCATTGTATCGATGGTTGCTTTAGGTTGTGGGGTAGCCTTATTACCTAAAGTCGTAATGGACAATAGCCCTGAACGAATAAGAGAGCGCATAACCGAATGGTCAACAAACTTAATGGAACCGTTTGATGTTGGTATTTGTGTACAAAAAAGAAGATTATCAGAGAAAATCATTGCTGCCTTTTGGGCAATTTGCAATCTCAATTTACCTAATAACGCATAACAAAAATATAGTGTATAATTACACCTCAAAAAATTAAAACTATATAACGTGTTAACTAGCATATACCTAATTTTTTATTAAGATTTTATGTAACAGAATAACATTGCATGGTATTGAAAATGAAAAAGATAAAATTAAGAACGTTAGCCTCATTGATATTTTTTGCCGCTGTTACTATGCCATTAATGGCACAGTCCAATACCACAAAATCAACCACCTCTAACACAAAAGCTGACGGCAAAACGGCAACGTCAACCACAACTATAACAACCGATACTGAAACTAACAGCAGCACGCCATCCCCAATTGATAACACAATTAAAAAACCAAAGTGGCTAGTCCGCAATACATTAGCTTATTATGATGGTGATAGTGATGACCTTGTTACAGCTGGACTTGGGTTTACCCCATTATCAACCACTATTATCGTGCCAGAAGTTGAAATTCCAGCTAAACCAAACTTTCAAGAACGCCGACAAGCCAAACTAAATCGCTATATTGACACCAAAATTGGTGAAGGAACACTATTTGGTTTTAGAAAGCAAGAACTAACCCCTTTGTTTGACGGTAAAATTGCAGGTACCGAAATATCAGCTGTACAAAGACAAGACGGTGTTGGCATGTTGCTACAAATTCCACTTGATTTTAACAAAAATAAACCTTGCATTGTTGCGGTTCCCGCTAGTGATTCGGATGGAGTATTTAATACCAAAGATATACAAATTCGTGGATTGTGGGGACTCCGTCACAACTGTGCAGTAGTATATAACGACAAAGGGCTAGGTAACGGCATTTATGATATTGAACGCAAACTTGGGTTCACCGTATGGGGAGAAGTGCAAAATGGTAACATCTTATTTTCTCCTTGGATTAATAATGAAGAAAAATATATTAAAAAATATCCCCACCGCTATGCTATAAAACAACTACACTCGCAACTCAATGCCGAAGCCCGCTGGGGGGAACACGTATTAAAATCCCTAGAATTTGCTTTTTATGAACTTAATATTAAGTTTTCACCGAATGATCAAGCTATATTCAACAAAGACAACACTCTGGTTTTAGTCTATGGCGCAAGTGATGGTGGTGGAGCAGCATTAAAAGCTGGCGAATTAGATGATCAAAATATGATTGACGGTATTGTTGCAGTTAATCCACAAATTCAACCAAATCTTGACAAAGCCTCAGTTAAACTCAAAATCGGCAACAACAACTCGCAAAAGTTAGAAGCCAAATCTATTGCTAATTACAGTGCTTATGGTGCGTTATATATACCATGTGCCATACCAGCCATAACAGCTTATAAAGACGATGCTTATGTACCTTATGCGGATTATTTTCTTTATTCGCAAGAGCGCTGTAACGCCCTTAAAAAAGCAAAGTTACTTACTACAGGAACACCAAAAGAAGCGCTAGAAAAACTACATAAAAATGGTTGGACACCAGAAATGGACATCCAACTACCCTATTTTTACTACACTGAATCCATTGGTCTACCTTATCAATATATTAGTGCCTATGGCAAATATAGTGTCACCGAAAATATGTGCAATTTTTCGGTAGCAAGCACCCAGCAAAACCCAATTAACAACACAGGAAAAGTTGCACCATTAAAAGAAATTTCGTTTGAACAAATATGGGGAATGGCTAACGGTCATTTACCGCTTTGGAATGGCCGTAATGCAACGGTTTTGGATCTAGTTGAAAACGAAGATCTCAACACCCCAAGACGTGAATTTTATTCTAGCTCGCAAACGAAAAATACAATCGATTACGGCACCAAAGGATCGATCTGTGTTTATAAAAAATCACAAGAACCACGAGTTAACGAAGGCATAAAACAAGTTATGGCATCGGGTAACTTACATGGTATAAAAACCTTTATTGTCCATGGTCGGAACAATGTTAAACAATTACCAAACTATACATCGCGCGCTTATGTCGCATTAAACAGCTTGGTTGAAGGTAAACAATCACAACTGCGATACATTGAAGTAGAAAATGCCAGCTACTTAGATGGCAGAGCCCCATTTGACAACACATTACTACCAATTGATTATTATGGCGAAGATGCCATCGAGTGGTTATGGGCTAACTTAACCAACAACGCTACGCTACCAGTAAGCCAAGTTGTACGTACTAAAACTCGTGGAGGCAAAAGTGGTTATGCGCCACAAATAACCAACAACAACCTAAAACCGATAGCCCAAACGCCAAATAGCAACAGCATTATCCAAAAAACGGATGGCAAACTGATATTGCCAAATTAACAGTAAATATCTAAAACACTACTGGTTTAAGCACAGCGGCTTGAACTGGTAGCACCAAAATCCAGTTTAGCTGGTGCTATCTTTTACTATTAAACAGATTTTGGGATATAACAAAAAAAATAACGACTCTAATTGAGCATAATGCAGCTTAACATCAACAATTGTTTCTTTTAACAAATATAATTTTGGTCGTCTATTTGCCATGCCACTAAGGACATTACCAACAAAGTCAATAAAAGCATAATTTTCGAGCCACTCCCCTTGCCACATTGAATTCATAAAATGCTGATAATCTGCCGGATAAACGTCAATATAAGGTTGGATATGAGCTTTTGTTACTTGATTAAATTGAGACACACTCGACAACAAACCATAATTAGCCCAATGCTTTGACAAAAAATGATCCCACACAATATCTAATGTAATGGGTGCAACTCGCTGATGCGATTTTCTAAACAGCAGCTTAGCTTTCTTAACTTCAAGCAGGCTATCGGTCAATCTATCAATTTTACGGTGTAGCATAATGCCATCGGCAATATTAGAGTTATAAATTAAATAAGGATCACCTTTAACAAAATCAGCTACTGTATTACCAATCAACGAACTACGTGCTATCGTAGCCAAATGTAAATGAGCAAGAATATTCATAAAAGTAACCGTTAATTATTCACGATGTTTAAATTCGCCTTCGACGAAACCTTCTCGCCAATAACTAGTAATATGAAAAGCATCAGGCGACAAATGTATATATTTATCTTTAATAGCATGACGCACAGATTGTGCCAACGAACGCTCCATTCCTCCCCAAAACAACAACTTATTTTGCTCTGATAAATCAGCATTAATTACCGCATCAACTAATTGAAAGGGATTATCCCTATTTTGTATAAACCAATTCACCTTAATATTTTTATTATCTGGCAACGGCACTATATCACTTTTATGATTAACCTGTATAAAGGCAAAAGCCTTCTGATTTTGGGGTAGATGTTCAAGCGTATAACATATGGCGGGCACAGCCGAAATATCCCCCATTAACACCAAACAATTATCAGTAAATCGCAACTTGCTAGCTGCCGCAATCAAACCGATTTGGTCACCAATCTTAGCTTTTTGCGACCACACTGAAGCCAAACCTGTATCATGAACAGCAAAATCAACAAAAAATTGATTAGAGGCACGCTCAAATTCGCGCACACTATAACTACGAACTAGCTGACGTTGCTTATCACCAACAGCGATTTTATTATTATCATCAAGTTTAGGGAAAGTAATTACATTGGTTGAAGGATCAGGAAAAAGCAATTTTAAATACGGACAAACCCATAATGGATCGATATTCACTGATTTATCGCTACTAAACTGTATGCGAATAAAACTGGGAGATATTTTTTCAATATTCAATACTGTTAATAACGCATTGACGATGACTTTCTTATTGAATTTGATTTTTCCTATTTTTTCATCCATCAGCAGATCCTTATATTTATTGCTAAATGGCATCATCATACAACAAAATATATTAGAATAATGCTATTTTTATAATTGAAAAAATAGATAAACTGTAGGAAAATGCCGAGTTGTTTACACTTCATGATTAAAATAATCATCTAAAAACTCATAAGCTTTTTTCCTACAAATAAGGAGCAAATTAAGTCTATAAACTTATCACAGATAGAACTTTAACAACTACATGAGTGGCTTTCTGAACTTGCATTAATTCCAACTTGCATTACTAACTCTATTTTTTGAAACTATTGCTTTGTGAGAGTTTTGACAATTTAAGCTATCACCATCAATTTTACCGTTAAAAATTACTTGCGTATCGTATTGATTTTATTAAATTTTGGTCTTGTATGTTAAACAAAATATACAAAACCAAAAAATAACCACATCAATCTAACTTAGGATGCTGATCGACTAAATTCTGACGCTGTTGTTGTAATGTTTCGATCTGCTGTTCTATATCTTCGACTCTTTGTTCTATTGAGTCAAAGTGATCCGATAATATTTCTTTTGCCTCTGACCTGTCTGATGCTGCAGGCGTTGCGCCGCGGAGTGGACGGTTTGCGGTTTCTTTCATTTTTATGCCTGTAAGTAAACCCACTAATGCCACAACCATTAAATAATAAGCTGGCATGTATAAATTATTACTTTCTTCAACCAACCAAGCCGCCACTGTTGGAGTAGCACCAGCAACTAATACCGAGATATTAAATGATATAGCTAGAGCACTGTAACGAATACTAGTCGGAAAGATAGCCGGTAAAATTGAGGCCATAACACCAGTAAAACAGTTAAGTAATACAGCTAAAATCAATAATCCTAAAAAGATAAGACCTATAATATCACTATTGATCATAACAAATGACGGATAAGCAAGAATTAATAAACCTAAGCTTCCCCCAATAATGAACGGTCTGCGACCTATTTTATCGCTAATAAAACCAATTAATGGTTGAACAAATAACATACCTATCATGATAGCAATAATAATTAGTACGCCATGATCTGTATCGTAATTTAAGTTATGAGATAAATAACTAGGCATATAGGTAAGCAACATATAATAAGTCACATTAGTAACAATCACTAACCCTACACAGACTAATAGGCTTTTCCAATATTTGATAATAATCTGTTTGAAAGTCATTTTAGGTTGATTAGTAATATGATCGCGAACATTTTGATCCATCAAATCGGTATGCTGTTGAAATGCAGGTGTTTCATCTAGTGCATGACGTAAGTAAAGCCCAATTAGTCCTAGCGGTAAAGCGAATAAAAATGGAATTCTCCAGCCCCAATCATGAAATGCAACTTTGCCAAGAATACTAGATAAAAGCACGACTAAACCTGCTCCAACTAAAAAACCAGCAATCGAACCAAAATCTAACCAACTCCCCATAAAACCACGTTTGCGATCTGGCGAATATTCGGCAACAAATATAGCCGCACCAGAATATTCACCCCCTATTGAAAATCCTTGCGCAAATTTAGCTAGCAATAATAATATTGGTGCAGCAATACCAATCGAGGCATAAGAAGGAATTAAACCAATACAAAAAGTGCTTAACGACATAATAATGATGGTTATTGATAATACTTTTTGGCGTCCAAATTTATCACCAAGGATCCCAAACACTAAACCGCCTAACGGTCGAACTAAAAATGGTACGGAAAACGTGGCGAGTGCAGCAACCATTTGCACACTAGGGGATGCATCAGGGAAAAATACTTGCCCTAAAACATAGGCTAAAAAGCCATATACACCAAAATCAAACCACTCCATCGCATTACCAAGTGCTGCTGCGGTAATGGCTTTTTTTAACTTGCTATCATCAATTATAGTAATATCGTTGATGTTTAATGGTTTATTTTGGGACTGTCTTATTTTTTTCATAAAATACCGCCTGTTTACATACAAATAATAAAAAGGAATGATGCAACAAGGTAAACGGTTACCTTTTAATACACAAAGAACAATACTTTTTAGATTACACTTTGAAAAAGTGTTTATCAGTTAATTAAAATTGAAGCAAAATACAGCAAAGATAAAAAAAGAGGATAATAAAAAAGCAAAAACTAATGTTTTATTGTTTGTTTTAATTTCTACTAAATAACAACAAAACAATTCCTTTTTGTGAAAATTGAGTGCTAATTATAGCAAAATAACCTCATTTTGTAAAATTTTCTTGATTTTTAAGTTAAAACTAAAGCTATTTTAAAAACGATTGTTTGTATTATTAACTATTTCCGTGAACAAAAATAGATCCCAATAACTATTAGTACTATCGACACAATATGAAAATACGCAACTGGCGTATGTAAAAATAGAATACTGAAAATTCCTGCTGACAAAGGGATAATATGAGTATAGATTTGCCCACGTGTTGCGCCAATATCCATAATACCTTTATTCCAAAATAAATAAGATAACCAAGACGCAAAAATAGCAATATATAATAAGCCAAGCAAAAAACTTGTTGAGGTATAATGCGCTAGGTTGGAAACTGGGTAAAAATAAAAATACACTAACGCAATAGGAAGTAACATGACCGAACCCAACACGGCACTAACAGTCACAAAAGCATTGCCAGATATAGATTTATCTTTTAACCGTATAAATGCGCTATAACAAGCCCAGCTCATTGCTGATGCCATTGCCCACAAATCCCCTTTATTAATATTACTCAACTCACTTAAATTGGTTAGATTTCCTTGTAAAATCAAATAAATCACGCCAATTGTACTAAATAGCACGCCTAAAATATTATTTTTTGAAATCGTATCATTAAATAACAATTTATTCATAACCAACACCATACATGGTGTTGCAGAAAGGTAAATTGATGCATTAAGCGATGAGGTATATTGCAATCCAACATAAAGTGTTAATGGAAACAAAATCTGCCCAAAAATGGCTAACAAACAAATGGGACCAATTGATTTTCTAATTTTGGATAAGTCATTACGAACTTGGCGTTGATATAAACACAATAATAACAGCGCAGTAATAACCCAACGACCTTCGGATATTACCATAGGATCGGCTTGAGTAACTAAAACACGTCCAACAACGTAATTACCACCCCAAAAACAAGCCGCCAAAGTAAGCAATAAATATGGCATAACAATACCCAAATATTAGTATGAAGATATAATGGTATGAATTCTATTATATACCTAAAAAAGCAAGAAATAACCAAATTTACAAACAAATACTTTACTTATTTTTATATGGTTAATTTGTTCAATTTATAACAACGCTAATAATTTAATCTAGAATACTTATTTGTTATCCATTAAAATAATTAAACTAAAACTGACAAGGTAATTCCTATGCGCTGGAGAGACCAACGAGAAAGCGATAACATTGAAGATCGTCGCTCACAATCAGGAAGTGAAATAGGAACAAGACTTCCAATTGGTGGTAAAGGTAAGGTTGTTTTATTTATTGTAGTGTTAATTGCTGGCTATTATGGTGTTGATTTAACTGGCTTGCTAGATTCAACACTAATTGATACGAACAGTACCGAACAAAATACTAATCAATATTCAATTGATGATGAAGATGCCGTCAAATTTACGTCTATCATTTTAGCGAGTACTGAAGATTATTGGCATCAAGAATTTCAACGTTTAGGTAAAACCTATACTCCCCCTAAGTTAGTACTTTATAAAGGCTCTACAAGAACATCTTGTGGCACAGGTCAAACCTTTATGGGACCATTTTATTGTAGTATTGACAAAACTGTCTATCTAGATATGTCTTTCTATCAAGAGATGAAACAGCGACTTGGTGGTGGTGGCGACTTTGCTCAAGGTTATGTAATTGCGCATGAAGTTGGTCATCATGTACAAAATTTGCTGGGCACATTTAGCCACGTTGAGCAATTAAAACAAGGTCAGTCCACAATCACAAATAACCAATTGTCGGTTAAATTAGAACTCCAAGCCGATTGTTTTGCTGGCATGTGGGGCAATGCAACAGCAAAATCGGCTGGATGAAGGTGATATTGAACAAGCTTTAAACACCGCAAAAGCCATTGGTGATGATCGCTTGCAACAACAAAGTGAAGGTTATGTTGTACCTGATAGTTTTACCCATGGTACATCTAAGCAACGTTATACTTGGTTTAAACGTGGGTTTGATAGTGGTGCAATTAACAAATGTAATACATTTGCTCAATAAGGAAATAATATGTTAGAAAAGTTAGTTAATCGCGTTTTACTAGTCAATGATGATGGCTTTGATGCACCTGGTATTAAACTATTGCAAGAAGTGGCAAAAAAGATAGCTCACGAGGTTTGGGTAGTTGCACCAGCCATAGATCAAAGTGGAGTATCTTGTTCAGTGAGCTTAAAAACGCCATTTAGAGTTGTTCAACGTGGAAAACAAGAATTTGCCGTTTATGGCACACCTGCCGATTGCTCACTATTTGCAATTAAATATTTGATGGCTAACAACCTACCCGATCTAGTACTATCTGGAATTAATAATGGTTCAAATGTGGGATTTGAAACAGTGTTATCTGGCACTGTTGGTGCGGCAATGATGGCTATGACTTTGGGCATTCCTGCAATTTCATTGAGTCAATTAACCAGTGAAGATAACCAGCCAACTGACTGGAGTTGTGCTAAACATCACGCTCAAACAGTTATTGCTAAATTACTTTCGTTACCATCTGCGCAAAATATTTGTTTTAACGTTAATTTTCCAGCATGTACAGCACAACAAATTAAAGGTTTGAAAATAACAAAACAAGGCGATAGCGATGTAAGTCGTTTTATGGTGATACCAACACAAGATCCCGAAGGCAACGATTACTTTTGGTTTAGAGCAAAACGCAATTTACAAATACTTGATGACAATAAAGAACTTGATGCTGCTAATGCCAACTTTATTGCCATTACGCCATTGGGTTATGAAAGGACCGATTATGCCTTTTATGAAAAACTGTTAAACACATCTAATCTTTAATTGTTTCAGTAATTTGTCTTCCTAACTATTAAGAAGACAAATTACACTTAATTAATTATTTATTTACTATTGATTTTGTTATTAATTATCTAACTATTCATCTACTTTCAGCCCACGTTAGTTTTTACATCTTTCACCAACGTACAGAATAACAATGATATCGCAACCATTACTAACGCAATCCAATAGATAACCTGATGTCCATAGGCTTCTGATACAAATCCTTGCAACATTCCAGCTATAATTATGCTGAAAATAATACCATTATTAAATAAAGTAGAAGCCACTCCCATTCGAGTAGGCAATAAATCCTGAAAATAGATAATACCAATGTTAGCTACAATACCAATAAATAGAGCATTAAAGAGCTGTAATGCTAATAAGGCATATTTACCAGTACAAAAAATCATACCAAGATAAAAAATCAAACCGCAAACAATCGCAATAAAAAACAGATTTCGTTTACCTAAATGGGGTACTAAATATCCAGCGATGAGCATAACTGGAATTTCGATACCAGCAGCAAGCCCCATCAATATACCCGGCAATGAATCTGAAAGATGTAATACAACATCAACATAAATTGGCATATCAATAATATACATCATATTTGCTGTCCACATAAATACCGTAGATAGCAATAAACAAAGCACATTTCTATTCTTCCAAAGTGGTTGATTTGCTGCTTGTAACTCTGCTTCGTTATTTAGTTGTGAGGTGGGATTTTTTTCAACCGAAGGTAAAAAAACAGCAACAAACAGCATCGCAACCATAAACATGCACATGCCCGTTAAATACATTGCCGTAAAACCAAAATTAATAGCTAAGCCAAAAGAAATTGGTGGGCCAAATACCCAAGCAAGCGAAAGTTGAGCTCGAATAAGTGAATTAAATGCCACAACATTACGCCCCGTTTTAACAGCATATTCGCGTGCTAAAGCAAAAATTTGTGGCATAGCGGCAGACGATAACGCAGCAAACAAAACACCCAGCGTGATTAACACCAAATAGTGACGTGTAAACGCAAAAGTAATGCTATTAGCAATGCCCATTAAACAGCAAAATATAACAATATAACGTCTATCACCCTGTTTGTCGGAATATTTAGCTAATAGAAAGCTACCCACAATACTGGCTAAAGCATTAACAGAAAAA
Source organism: Gilliamella sp. Gris1-4 (assembly GCF_001690335.1). Taxonomy (NCBI): domain Bacteria; kingdom Pseudomonadati; phylum Pseudomonadota; class Gammaproteobacteria; order Orbales; family Orbaceae; genus Gilliamella; species Gilliamella sp. Gris1-4. Next base: position 21,046 of record NZ_LZHA01000003.1, read on the forward strand.
AAAAGTCCAACTAGCCGTGAATTAACATTAACTTCAAAAGTTAAAAATCGACTTAAAGTAGGAGATTGTAAAGCACCAGCAATACCGACAATAAAAGTTGTGACTAGAAATGCGACAAAAATAGTGCTTTGCTTTTGGCGAAAAGAAGATACATTAGCCATAATAATACACAATAGATGAATTTACGTTAATTATATACATAAAATCAGCATAAACGTAAAAAAATTAAGGCTAAAATAAAGTTGATTAATTTTTTTCTGATTTATTACGGATAATAATCAACATTTAACTACTATTGCCATTACATGACCCTCTTTATTTATTTGGTTGCCCTTGTGCCACCACCAACCACACTTTCAGCGTCGGCGGCGGGGGGCGGCGCTATTGTGGCTTTGCCACAACGGCGCAACCCTAAGGGAAACGCCCCAACTTACGCGGGGGCTTTATTCTTTGTTATATTGTCCTCTCAAGCACCATAACCACCCCCGCGCCCTAAGGATTAAGAACTAAACGCTAAGAACTAAGGTGCGGTGCAAACAGCGTAAGAACTGTAGGAAGCGCTGCCGCTGTAGACGTAGCCGTAGAACGAGTAGACAGAGAACTGGGTGCTACCTGCCGCGTCGCTCGTCCAGTAGTCGTAGTGGACGAAGCCCGCATCAGCGTAGTTGACCATGCGGCCCCACTCCGTGAAAAATCCTGCCCCTATGTGACGCTGGTAATTATTATCTGATGAACTAGGTGTGGCGCCTGAAATAGGAGGATTATCTGTTCTGACCGCATTGGTTAAATCACTTACCCGTGGCATACGATAACCCAAACTTCTACACCATATTAAATGGTCACTATAATCTTTCTTTACACTCCCCCGATTGACGAACCACTGCCTTAACTTAAAACCATACCGAACCTCATTACCATTACTATCCCTACCCACCAACTCGAAGGTCTGTGGCAAAGATGGACGTGTAAGTGAACCAGGATTACTTGAGCTTATCTGACTACTACTTGCCCTTGGACCTGTTAATGTTACCCGTGTGTCTAAACCAACCCTACTCACCGTTGCTCCCAAACTACCTCTTGTGTTAACTGTCCAACTCAACTGACCTCCGCCAATACCACCTATGTCCAAATCAAAATACAATCCATCTGAACCTGTAGTAGGAAAGTTTCTGTCGTAAGATGATGGGTTTGTTGACTGAACTAAAAAACCTTTCTCAGGATTCCATATGTTAGATGGGCCTGCGTAGTCGCGTGTGCCAAAGTATAGATTCGGCCTGACCGAACAAATAACCGGCTGTGACGGCAAAGTGATATAATAAACCGCTGAGCCTCCGTAAAAACGACTACTATTTGGCACTCCATACTGTGTAGTTAAACTTCCCCCTGTACTATCTAAAGTGACCTTATAAGGCGCTTTACATATATCTAATGTATCACTACGATTAACCGTGCTACCGTTTTTATCCTTTATTGCTAACGATATACTCCCTGTTGCAGTAACACCATTTGTACCCTGTCCATCCCCATCATCATCTCCCCACTTCCCTTGGCTGATTAGACTA
>NZ_LZHA01000004.1:0-67828 GCF_001690335.1 Gilliamella sp. Gris1-4
TTGCCAGAAGAGTTTGGTGAATGGAGCACTGTCTATAGGCGATTTAATTTGTGGTCTAAAAAAGGAATATTAGTTGATATTTTCAAACATTTATCACAACTAGCGGATTTTGAATGGGTGTTCCTAGATGGCTCGATTATCAGGGCTCATCAACATAGTACAGGCGCTGCAACGGAGTATTCCGAGCAAATAGGTCAGAGCTGTGGTGGTAATTCAACTAAAATTCATCTTGCGGTTGATAGTGGTGGTTTGCCTATTTGTTTTGAGCTTTCTGAAGGACAACGACATGATATCACTTATGCAGAAAACCTAGTTGAAAAGCTCGATGAAGTCAATACAGTGATAGCCGATAAAGGTTATGACAGCGAGCCTTTTCGGTGCTTTGTTCGTCAAAAAGGCGGACGAACGGTGATTGCTAAACGTAATTATGGTAAGGATATAGATAAAAGCAGTATGGATAGGTGCCTTTATCGCTATCGTCATTTAGTCGAGAATGCCTTTGCTAGAATCAAGCAATATCGTTCAATATCAACTAGATACGATAAGTTAGAAAGGAATTATGCCAGTATGGTATCACTGGCATTTATGTTAATGTGGCTGCCAATGTATTGTTGAGTAATTTATGTACAGCAAAGATCAACAGCCCCTAATAACTAACATCAACACAGCAATAATACCCACAGTCAAATAACTACTTGCCCACGATAGCGCATGAGTTAAAGAATATGTAGTAATAAGCGGAAAGATAACACCAGCAATGTTGAACGTTGCATCTTGTACTACTAACATAGTGCTTTGGACTTTATCTTGCCAAATAGAAACAACAATTGTTCCTGCGATACATAGCCCAACACCACCACACAAACCAATTAATGACATACATATATTTAATATAATCAATGAATTGGTTAAGTATAAGAGCAATGTACTCACAACAATAAGGATATAGCTCAATAAAGTAATACGTTTGATACCAATAATATCAATTAAGAAAAAAGCTAAAATTGTACCGACTAACGCACCACCATTAAGTAAAGAATAGATAAATGCAACTGAATTGACATCAGCATTAAAATATTGAGCAATCGGCTCTATTAACATACCAAATTGGCTGGCAAAACCGGCCATAATAAAATTAGCTAAAAAACTAATTAATGTAAGTGATATCTTATTTTTCATAATATTATCCTGAAAAATGATTTAGCATGATAATTTAAGGCTTAATAGCAACTTGCAAAGCAAGTTTAATCATATTATTGAATGTCAGTTGCCTTTCTTCTGCTGTGGTTTCCTCACCGGTTAGACAATGGTCTGAAACAGTTAAAATTGCTAAAGACTCAATATTGAATTGTTGAGCAATACCATATAAACCAGCAACTTCCATATCGATACCTAAAACGCCCGATTTTTCTAAAGTACTAATTAACGATTCATCAGGATCATAATAAAGATCACCACTAAAAACATTGCCAACTTTAACGGGAATATCCAATGTTTTAGCTGACTCATAAGCACTGTACAATAAAGAAAAAGTAGCAGAAGTAGCAATATTATAACCATTTGCTCTTTTTTGATTGGTCATTGAATCGGTACCAGCAGCAACCGCTAAAATAACATCACGCATTTTTACACTGTGTTGTGTTGCACCTAAACTACCGATACGGATAATGCGCTTTACATTAAAGTCATTGATTAATTCATGAGCATAAAGTGTAATTGACGGAATCCCCATTCCATGTCCCATTACTGAAACTGGAATACCGTTATATGTTCCGGTATACCCTAACATGTTACGTACATTACAAATTTGTCTGGCATCAATTAAATAAGTTTCAGCAATAAATTTCGCTCGTAAAGGGTCACCTGGCATAATAACAGTTTGAGCAAAATCATTTGTCTTTGCATTAATATGTGCTGTCATAATTTTTCCTAAACAGTTGAAGAATTAACCATAATTATAGTAATGTTTTTTTCCTTTTAACTAGGACATAAGTCCGAAGCCCATGTTCTATGCCACATTTTTATAAATTTATTTGTCCTTAAGTAACTAAAGTTAAATAAAAATGAAGAATATGAAAAATTTAAATAGTTTATGCAATTATTAGTAAATTAATTAATAAGTTGCCGTGTAATTGGATAGATTTAAATGGGTATGCATTTGGAATATTTTTTCTTGCAGTATTGTGGGTTTATTTGATATAAAATTGCTCCGATAGACCATTGATTTTATTGAATTTTTTATTTTTAACTAAATCAATTGATTATAGCGGACTGAGATTTTGTTTGGTGTTGTGATTTCGGCCGTTTTGACGGCATAAAAAAACCGACCATTTAGGTCGGTTGATCATTAATGTTATTGCTATTGTTTAGCTACAATTTCATCACTTTCTAAATCTAGATGAATAGTTTTACCCGGGACTAATTTACCTGACAGTATTTGTTGTGCCAATGGGTTTTCGATCTCTTGTTGGATCGCTCGTTTTAACGGTCTTGCGCCATAAATTGGGTCAAAGCCAACTTTAGCTAACTGTTCAAGTGCCGCATCCGAAATATCCAATTGGTAACCACGTTCTTCTAAACGTTTTTCAACGTGTGCTAACTGAATTTTTGCAATCGCTTTAATGTTTTCTTGACCTAATGGGTGGAATACCACTGTTTCGTCAATACGATTGATAAATTCTGGTCTAAAGTGTTTGGTTACAACCGTCATCACTAGAGATTTCATTTCGTCATAACTTAGTTCAACTTGACCTTGAATTAGGTCAGAACCTAAGTTTGATGTCATAATTATGACAGTGTTACGAAAATCAACTGTGCGACCTTGACCATCTGTTAAGCGCCCATCATCCAAGACTTGCAGTAAGATATTAAAGACATCTGGGTGTGCTTTTTCGACTTCATCAAGTAAAATTACTGAGTATGGTCGTCGTCTAACTGCTTCGGTTAAATACCCCCCTTCTTCATATCCAACATAACCTGGAGGCGCACCAATTAAGCGAGCAACGGAGTGTTTTTCCATAAACTCTGACATATCTATACGCACCATAGCATCTTCGCTATCAAACATAAAGTTAGCCAATGATTTGCAAAGCTCGGTTTTACCGACACCAGTTGGTCCTAAGAATAGGAATGATCCAATCGGTTTATTTGGATCTGAAAGCCCTGCTCGGCTACGTCGAATCGCATTTGCAACCGCTAATACTGCTTCATTTTGACCTATTACACGTTTATGTAAGGCATCTTCCATGTGCAATAGTTTATCTTTTTCGCTCTCAAGCATTCTAGAAACTGGAATACCTGTCGCTTTAGATAATACTTCTGCAATTTCGTTATCGGTCACTTTGTTACGCAATAACTTCATGGTTTTGCCTTCTAACTGCGTTGCTGAAGCAAGTTTCTTTTCGAGCTCTGGAATTTTGCCATATTGTAATTCTGACATTTTGTTCAAGTCGCCAGCTCGACGAGCTTGCTCTATTTCAGTACGTGCCTTTTCTAGTTCTGCTTTGATGTTTTGAGTCCCCGAAACAGCTGCCTTTTCTGACTTCCACTCTTCTTCAAGTGAAGCATATTCCTTTTCTTTTTCAGAAAGTTCATCATTTAACATTTGTAGTCGCTTTTTACTCGCATCATCAGATTCTTTTTTAAGCGCTTGTTGTTCAAGTTTAAGTTGAATTATGCGCCTTTCAAGTCGATCTAAAGATTCTGGTTTTGAATCCATTTGCATACGAATACTTGATGCGGCTTCGTCAATTAAATCAATCGCTTTGTCGGGCAACATGCGATCAGAAATATAACGATGCGATAATGTAGCCGCAGCTACGATTGCAGGATCGGTTATCTGCACATGGTGATGCAGTTCATAACGTTCTTTTAAACCACGCAAAATAGCGATAGTATCTTCAACTGTTGGTTCGGCAACATAGACTTTTTGGAAACGACGCTCTAACGCCGGATCTTTTTCAATATATTGACGGTATTCATCAAGCGTTGTTGCTCCCACGCAGTGTAATTCACCACGAGCTAATGCGGGTTTTAACATATTACCAGCATCCATTGCTCCATCGCTTTTTCCTGCGCCAACCATGGTATGGATTTCGTCAATAAATAATATAATGCGACCTTCTTCTTTTGCTAAGTCTTTAAGCACGGCTTTTAGGCGTTCTTCAAATTCCCCTCGATATTTGGCACCAGCAATTAATGCCCCCATGTCTAATGATAAAACGCGTTTATTTCGTAATCCTTCAGGGACTTCACGGTTAACAATGCGTTGTGCTAATCCTTCTACAATAGCAGTTTTCCCTACACCTGGTTCCCCAATTAATACTGGATTATTTTTAGTACGACGTTGTAATACCTGAATAGTTCGACGAATTTCTTCATCACGACCAATAACAGGATCAAGTTTACCTTGTTCTGCTCGTTGAGTTAAATCAATGGTGTATTTTTTAAGTGCACCGCGTTGATCTTCTGCATTAGGATCGTTCACGTTATCGCTACCTCTTACTTGATTAACTGCTTGGCTAAATTTATCTTTATTAACACCTGATCTTTTAAGAAGATCACCTAAACTGCCCTTATCTTCTAAAGCGGCTAATATAAAGAGTTCTGATGAAATATAGCTATCACCGTTCTTTTGGGATAATTTATCGCAAAGATTTAATACTCGAACAAAATCTTGCGATGGAATAACATCTCCACCCACACCTTGAACTTGGGGTAATCGGTCAATAGCTTGAGCTAATTCTTGTTGTAAATTAACAATATTTGCACCTGCTGCAATCAATAAAGGCATTACACTACTCCCTTCTTGATTAAGCATGGCTGATAGGACATGCACAGGCTCTATATATTGATTGTCTTTACCTAATGCCATTGACTGCGCATCAGCTAAAGCTTGTTGAAACTTATTTGTTAGTTTATCTAACCTCATAGTGTTTATCTCCTGAGCAATAAATTTGGATTAAACGCTTAACACATTTAATCCATTTGCATGTGATCTAAATGAGTGTTGCAACCTAAATTTCAAGAGCAAAGTTAAAATATTTTTTACAAAATTTATACAACAAAATTATCAAGTATGTAAGAATTAATTGACATAAAAATAAAGCTGTTTGCAATTCAAGCAATTACATCTAAATTTCGTTTTAAGATATGCTGGTAAGATGACAAATTCACTTTTATCCCTTATATTGTTACCTTTATTTTGTTAGGTTCGCTAACCGTGGTTCGTAACCCATCCCACGAAAAAAAACTAGGAATATAAAATGTTCAAAATAGCCAAAGAGTTTCAATTTGATGCTTGTCACATGCTAGATGGGCACAATAAAAAGTGTCATAATCTGCACGGCCACACTTATCGCCTATTAGTTGAAATTAGCGGAGAGCTTATTGATAACGGCTCAAGCCAAGATATGGTGATGGATTATGCCGATTTAAAGCTAATAGTTAAACAACATATTGTCGATCCGTTAGATCACGCCTATCTTTACAATCAACATAACCCTAATGAGTGCCGTATCGCGTCGTTACTACAAGAAATAGATCGTAAAATTTTTGCCTTTCCATGTAGAACCACCGCAGAAGGAATGAGTAAATTTATTTTTGATTGCTTATCGCAATATTTGCCTGTTTCGATGATCAAACTATGGGAAACGCCAACTTCATATTGTGAATATCATCGGAGTTAATGATGATTGAATTTCGTATTGTTGAAATCTTCGAATCCTTACAAGGCGAAGGTTATAATACTGGCATGCCTGCCGTTTTTATTCGTTTTGCAGGATGCAATTTAAATTGCGCCTGGTGTGACACTAATTTTCGCAAATTTACTCGATTCACGTTAGATGCTTTAATGACTAAAGTGAGCAAATATAAAAGCAAAAATATTATTATTACAGGTGGCGAACCTACAATGGTTAAAGCGTTACCTGAATTGCTTTTGCTACTTAAAAAAGCGGGTTATTTTATCGCCATTGAAAGCAACGGTCTTGGTAAAGTCGACCCGCTTATTGATTATATTGCGCTAAGCCCTAAATTTTGTTATCAGTCACGCTATCAAAAAATAGTACAACCAATAGCAAATGAAGTACGCATAGTAGCCGAAAATCACTGCGATTTTATTCCTTTTTGCCAATATATCGAAACTCATATTCAAGCCAAACGCTATTATCTATCTCCTTGTGAAAAAGATGGTGCATTTAATATGTTTGAAACGATAGAGTTGTTAGGAAAAATCAACCAAAATCGACTGAATAATAAATGGCTTTTGAGTGTGCAAAGCCATAAATTTGCAGATATTGAATAATATACAGTTATTGGCTAATTTAATATTTTTTGTAATTTATTCAAACCAGATCATTGATGCCATTCTGCCTGTTTTATTTTCACGTCGATAAGAGAAGAATTCATCTTGTTCAGTACAAGTACAATAATCACCACCAAAAATTTGCGTTACTCCTACTGCTTGTAAGCGTTGTTTAGCAATTAGATATAAGTCAGCTAGGTATTTTTGTTCAGTGGGGTTGATCAATTTAAATGCTTCTTGTGCTTTTGGATCGACTTTTTCAAATTGTTGTTTGACTTCAATACCTACCTCAAATTTTTTGACACTAATGGCTGGTCCCATCCAAGCAATGATGTTTGATGGCGAGCTTGAGAATTTTTTGATTGTTTTTTCTAATATACCATTACATAATCCTCTCCAACCGGCATGGGCAGCTGCAACTTCGTCGCCCTTTGTTGTACAAAAAAGTACAGGCATACAATCTGCGGTTAACACCACGCTAACTTGCTTAGGTCGATTGGTATATGATGCATCAGCTTCAAAAGTTTGATAAGAATCGACGTTACCTGTTGGAGGTTGTAAAGCAATTTGCGATATATCAAGCACTGTTGTGCTGTGAGTTTGTGTCAACCAATACGGTTCGCTTGGTATTTGTTCGGCTTGAATAATTCTTCGGCGGTTTTCAGCAATATGTTCTGAATTATCACCAGTTCGATTTCCCATATTTAAACTTGCAAATGGCGCTAAACTAACGCCACCAGTCCTTGTTGTAGTAAAAGCATGAATATTTTTAGGAGCTGCCCAATATGGGTAAATCGATTTAATCATATTCATCACCAATCTAGTTCATCTTTATGCTGTTCGGTATCTTCTTGTAAAGCTTGTATTAACTTTTGCATATCTTCAGGAATAGGAGCATGCCATTCCATTTGTTCACCTGTTATAGGATGATATAATCGCAACATGGTAGCGTGTAATGCTTGGCGATTAAAATCACGTAAGGTTTGAATAAAGGATTCACTAGCCCCTTTAGGCGGTCTTGGTCTTCCACCGTAAAGAGGGTCACCAATTAGTGGGTGAGCAATATGTGCCATGTGCACGCGGATTTGGTGAGTTCGCCCTGTTTCTAAGCGCAATCGTAAACGTGTATGTAGGCGATACTTTTCCATCACTCTATAATGCGTAACCGATGGTTTACCCGTTGGGAATACAGCCATATGAGTGCGTTTGGTTGGGTGACGCGTGATAGGCTGATCAACGGTTCCTCCTGCGGTAATAATCCCCATGACTACAGCTTCATATTCGCGTGTAATTTCGCGTAGTTGAAGTGATTCGACCAAATGTGTTTGCGCCATAATAGTTTTAGCTACAACCATTAGCCCTGTTGTATCTTTATCTAGACGATGCACAATACCTGCGCGTGGCACACGTGCTATCTCAGGGAAATAATGCAATAAGGCATTTAATACCGTGCCATCAGGATTACCAGCACCAGGATGCACAACTAAATCACGAGGTTTGTTAATCACTAAAATGTCATCATCCTCGTAAACAATATCAAGCTTTATATCTTCTGGTTGGTGATAAGTTTCTTGTTCAATTTCGGCATTGATAGTTATGATCTCACCACCGAGCACTTTTTCTTTCGGTTTATTAACGATAACATTGTTGACGGTAACTTTATTATTAATAATCCAATCTTTTATCCTTGAGCGTGAATAATCAGGAAAAAGCTCGGATAATGCTTGATCTAAACGCATTCCTAGTTGACTTTGTTTAATTTCGGTTGATAATTTTAACTCGTGCATGTGTAATTTATCTATTTTAAGCTGTTATGTTTTAGAGTATTATATACTAATCATTGCCTTTAATGTTTAATTATATTTGGATCAAAAACTGAATGAAATTGCGTTTACACTCTTTGTTAGCTATCGCTTTAAGTGGCATACTAATTGGCTGTACTTCTTCCAAGCCCGATGTTGAAAATGTACCCGAGATTGAGCTACATAATAAAGCGAAATCTGAGCTTGAAAATGGTAATATTAAATCCAGTATTACTGTATTAGAGTCCTTGGACAAAAATTATCCTTTTGGTCCTTATTCTCAACAAGTTCAACTTGATTTGATTTACGCTTACTATAAATCAGCTGACTTACCGTTAGCAATTGCGTCAATTGACCGTTTTCTGAAATTGAATCCAACGCATCCAAATATTGATTGGGTTATTTATATGCGTGGCATTTCAAATATGGCACAAGATGACAATATGATCCAAGGTTGGTTTAATGTTGATCGTTCAGATCGCGACCCCGATTATGCTTCAGCTGCATTTAAGGATTTTTCTTATTTATTGTCTAGTTTTCCAAACAGTCAATATGCAGCCGATGCGCAAAAACGCCTTGTATTTTTGAAAAATAGATTGGCTCGCTATCAGTTAAAAGTCGCACAATTCTATACAAAACGCGGTGCCTATGTAGCTGTGATTAATCGCGTAACAGAAATGTTAATTATGTTCCCAGATACCGATTCAACGAAAGAAGCATTGCTTTTAATGCGTAATGCTTATAATGAATTAGGCTTAGTTGATGAAACCCAAAAAGTTGATCAACTAATTCAAGCAAATCTTGAAAACATGCCTAAAGAAGAACAACGCTCGTTCTTATCGCGCATTACCAGCGTCTTTAATGGTGGTTAGGCTGTTTTATAATTAAGATACCTACCTTTCTTTAATTGCTATTTAATCACACTTAAATAGCAATTAATTTAACTTGTTGTTTACCTTTCACCTTAACCTATTAAAGTTTTGTCATTTATTAAATATCAGCAATAAAATATGCTTAATAACTTAGAATTTATCATAACAAGAAATCAATATCTTACTTCATATATCGTTTGTAAAACGAATCAATAACCAATACAATTAGCAACATATTTTTATTAGCAATAATAGATAGGACATTAACTCGTCATGCAAGAACAATATCGCCCAGATGAAATAGAAGCCATAGTACAAAAACATTGGCAAGAAAATAAAACCTTTCACGTTACTGAAGATTCATCAAAAGAAAAATATTACTGCTTATCGATGCTACCTTACCCTTCTGGGCGTTTGCATCTTGGTCATGTTCGTAACTACACCATTGGTGATACCATTTCACGTTACCAACGTTTAAATGGTAAAAATGTACTACAGCCAATCGGTTGGGATGCGTTTGGTTTGCCTGCTGAAGGTGCTGCAGTTAAAAACAATACTGCACCTGCAAAATGGACCTATGAAAATATTGCTTATATGAAAAAGCAATTACAACTTTTAGGATTTGGTTATGATTGGGATCGTGAAGTTACTACTTGTCGTCCTGAATATTATAAATGGGAACAATGGTTTTTTACTAAGTTATATGAAAAAGGCTTAGTTTATAAAAAAACATCGGCAGTTAACTGGTGCCCTAATGATCAGACCGTACTTGCTAATGAGCAAGTGGTTGAAGGTTGTTGTTGGCGTTGTAGTACCCCTGTTGAGCGCAAAGAAATCCCACAATGGTTTATTAAAATCACCGAATATGCCGAAGAACTACTTAATGATTTGGATACGCTTGAAAGTTGGCCAGAACAAGTTAAAACCATGCAACGTAACTGGATTGGTCGTTCTGAAGGTGTTGAGTTTGATTTTGCTGTTGAAAATTATGCAGATAAGTTACGCGTCTATACAACTCGTCCTGATACATTAATGGGCGTTAGTTTTGTCTCTGTTGCCGCAGAGCACCCTCTTGCACAATTAGCAGCCCAAAACGATCCTAAAATTGCTGAATTTGTTGCTGAATGTAAAAATACCAAAACAGCCGAAGCCGATATGGCAACCATGGAAAAGAAAGGCATTGCAACTGGCTTTTATGCTATCCATCCTTTAACAGGAAAAAAAGTCCCTGTTTGGATTGCTAATTTTGTGTTAATTGAATATGGTACAGGTGCAGTGATGGCTGTGCCTGGGCACGATGAACGTGATTATGAATTTGCTTCAAAATATAACTTACCAATTAATCCTGTTATTTTAACTCAAGACGGTAACGCACCAGATCTTTCTGAAAAAGCATATACTGAGCATGGCAAGTTATTTAATTCAGGCGAATTTGATGGTCTTGATTTTGATCAAGCATTTAATGCTGTTGCTGATAAGTTGATTGCATTAGGTATTGGTAAACGTAAAGTTAATTACCGTTTGCGTGATTGGGGTGTTTCGCGTCAACGTTATTGGGGTGCACCAATCCCAATGGTGACGCTGGAAGATGGTACAACCATACCAACACCAGAAGACCAATTACCAGTTATTTTACCTGAAAATGTTGAAATGAATGGTATTACCAGTCCAATTAAGGCAGATCCTAACTGGGCTAAGACAACCGTTAACGGTCAACCTGCACTACGTGAAACCGATACGTTTGATACCTTTATGGAATCTTCTTGGTATTATGCTCGTTACACTTGTCCAAACTACGACAAAGGTATGTTAGACGAAAAGGCGGCAAACTATTGGTTGCCTGTTGACCAGTATGTTGGTGGTATTGAACATGCCATTATGCATTTACTTTATTTTAGATTTTTCCATAAATTAATGCGTGATTTTGGTTTAGTATCGTCAGATGAACCAGCAAAACGTCTACTTTGCCAAGGTATGGTATTAGCTGATGCATTTTATTATACCAGCCCAACAAATGAACGTATTTGGGTTTCGCCAACTGAAGTCACTATTGAACGTGATGATAAGGGTCGCATTGCTAAAGCTGTCGATAGTCATGGCAATGAGCTAGTTCATGCCGGTATGACCAAAATGTCAAAATCAAAAAATAATGGTATCGATCCGCAAGAAATGGTTGAAAAATATGGTGCTGATACCGTTCGATTGTTTATGATGTTTGCATCACCTGCTGATATGACACTAGAATGGCAAGAATCTGGCGTTGAAGGTGCAAACCGATTTATTAAACGTGTATGGCGTTTAGTTTATGAACATACCCAAAAAGGTGTAGCAGCAAAACTAGACGTTACAGCTCTAGATAGTGAACAAAAATCATTACGTCGTGAATTACATAAAACCATAGCGAAAGTGAGTGATGATATTGGCCGCCGCCAAACATTTAATACTGCTATTGCTGCTGTGATGGAATTTATGAATCGCTTACAAAAAGCACCGCAAGAAACAGAGCAAGATCGCGCTCTAATGAGTGAAGCTTTAAATGCTATTGTTCGATTACTTTACCCAATGATGCCTCATGCTTGTTTTGTTATGTGGCAAGCTTTAGGTCACAACGAATTGATTGATAATACAACTTGGCCCGTTGCTGATCAATCGGCAATGGTTGAGGACGAGAAACTCATTGTTGTACAAATCAATGGCAAAGTCCGCGGTAAATTTATTGTACCTGCCGATGCCGATCAAGATTTTGTTGTATCACAAGCAAAACAAGAGCCTAACATCCAAAAATATTTGAGTGATGTTGCTATCCGTAAAGTGATTTATGTACCGGGTAAATTATTAAATCTTGTTGTTGGTTAATATTGTTTGATAACTAAATTTAGGCGGTTATTGATATGAAAAAATATTTAGCATTAATTATGTTATTAACAATATCCTTAACAGGATGTGGATTTCACTTACAACATGAGACAGAAGTGCCAGAAAGTTTTAAAACGATGTCTTACATAAGTTATGACCCTTATGGAAGATTGTCTCGCAATATTAAAGAATTATTACACGATAATGATGTGACAATAACGAATAATAATGCTTCAGGTCAGGTACCATTGTTAAAAATGGTAAGTGAAAATCTAAGTCGCAATACCATCTCGATTTATCAAGATGGTAAAGCTGCCGAATATCAATTAGTGTTAACGGTTGAAGCACAAGTTATTGTTTCTGGTCAACAGACTTATCCAATAAGCGTACGCGTGTTTAGAACGTTTTTTGATAATCCAGCTGAAGCTTTGGCTAAGACGGTTGAACAAGACTTAATTGAAAACGAAATGTTTAAACAAGCGGCTAAACAAGTCATCCGTAAATTAAAATCGATCCATGCAGTAAATTAACGTTGACATGATTAAAATTAGTGCCGATCAAATTAACAATAAAGTGGGGGCACCCTATTATTTAATTTTAGGTAGTGATCCCTATTTACAGCATTATGTGCAAACTGAGTTACGCAAATCCTTTTTACAAAAAGGATTTGATGAGCAACTTACTTTTGTAATTGATAATCAAACCGATTGGACAGCGATTTATGATAGCTGTCAGGCTATGAATCTATTTTCTGCAAATACTCTGATTTTTCTTGATTTTGGTGAGGGTTCATTAAACGCAGCTATCACTACCAAACTCAATACACTAAGTGAGGTTTTAACCCCTGGTATTGCGCTGGTTATTACACTTAACAAAATTACGAAATCGCAAGAAAACGCTACTTGGTATAAAGCTTTATCGGATAAATTGGTGGTTGTCAATTGCACTACACCCGATACTTTACAGTTGCCACAATGGATCAAAAATCATTTGCAACAACAACAAATCACCATTGAACCAAAAGCAATTGAACTGCTTTGCTATTATTATGAAGGCAATTTACTAGCATTAACACAAATTATTGCACAACTTAAGTTGTTGTATCCTAATCAGAGCATTTCTTATGATGAAGTCGAAAATAATATAAATGATTCGGCAATATTTACACCATATCATTGGACTGATGCGATGATTGCCAATAAAACAAAACGAGCCATTCATATTTTACAACAGTTAAAAATAAATGAATTTGAGCCGTTAATTTTATTGCGGATTGTTCAACGTGAATTGATATTGATGATCAATTTAAAAAAAGGATTGCAACAAAAATCATTAAAACAAGTTTTCGATGAATATAAGGTTTGGCAAAATAAAAGAACGATATATACCAGTTATCTAAACCGTTGCGATATTAATGACCTATTTAATTTATTAGCCAAATTGACAGAGATCGAAATCAGTTTAAAGCATGATAACCAAGCACGAATATGGGACGCAATGTTTAATTTATCGATGCAATTTATGGGATTAGATAAATGTTAACTGCATTATTAGGAGGAACTTTTGATCCGATCCATTATGGACACCTTCGCCCTGCTATTTCGTTAGCAAATGAAGTCGGATTAAAGCAAATTAGTTTATTGCCTAATCATATCCCTCCTCATAAACCACAACCCGAAGCGAGTACTGAACAACGCTTGGCAATGTTAAAATTGGCTATCGAAAGTTTACCATTATTTGCGTTGAATGTAAGAGAGATCTTACCTGAAACTTCAACACGTCCTTCTTATACTATCGAAACGCTTCAAGCCTGGCGACAAGAAAATGGGAATAGTGAAGGATTGGCATTTATTATGGGACAAGATTCATTATTGAGTTTACCGACTTGGAATAAATGGAAAACGCTGCTTGATTATTGCCATTTACTAATTTGCCGTAGACCAGGTTATGCCCAAAAAACTGATAACATTGAGTTACAACAATGGATTGATGTGCATAATACCACAAACGTTAAAGATCTACACAATTCACCACATGGTTATATCTTTTTTGCACATACGCCACTTGAAGATATTTCAGCTACTGAGATCAGGCAAAATATTAACAACCAAGCCAGTTGTGAAAATTTGTTACCACCCAAAGTGTGGCATTATATTCATCAGCAAGGCCTTTATACTGCAAAGAAATAGTAGAAAGGGCTTTACATCTGTCAGTTTTTTCGGCATTATTTCGCCGCTGTGTTTATTTATTTTAAACTCAGCTTTTTGTGTTTATACTTAACTTTACTTTGTCATCGAATAAAATACTTTATAGGTGACATAAAAGCGCAATGCGATACCTTTGCACTATGTGCTTAGACGAGGAAAGTTAGTTGAGTATATTTAATTTGTACTTATTATTAAGAGGCCCCAATGGCAAAAGAAGATAACATTGAAATGCAAGGAACCATACTTGATACTCTTCCAAATACGATGTTTCGTGTGGAACTTGAAAATGGTCATGTCGTTACTGCACATATTTCTGGTAAGATGCGTAAGAACTATATTCGTATTTTAACTGGTGATAAAGTTACTGTTGAAATGACACCTTACGATCTATCTAAAGCACGCATCATCTTCCGAAGTCGCTAATATCGTTATCAGAATAAACTTTTATCGCTATATAACTGTTTATTTCTCTCTTTTTTAATAAAAAAACCGTCGACAAAAGTCGACGGAGAAGTGAGATATTTAAACTAAACTAGTGAGTTAATCATCTTTAGAAAAGTTCATTTGATCGTATTGAACCCATTTTGTTTTTTTAACTATTTTATAGCCAAAGTAAATTATTAAAAATAATGGTAAACCGATATAGGTTGCAATTACACTATTCCAATCAATAGTATCTTGTAGGAAGGCTTCGTAATTTTGGCCAAGTGTTATAATTAAACATAATACGAAAGCAAAAACAGGACCAAATGGGAAGTAGCTTGATTTATATGGTAATTGATTAACATCATGACCTTGTATAAGGTAACCCTTTCTAAAACGGTAATGGCTAATTGCAATTCCTAACCAAGCAATAAAACCGGTCATACCAGACATATTGAGCAACCACAAATAAACAACCTGATCTTTATACATCGACGTTAAGAAGCAAAGCATGGCTACAAACGTCGTTGCTAATAATGCTGCACGGGGTACACCTGATGATGATAATTTTGCAAAGATTTTAGGTGCTTTACCTTCTTTAGCAAGAGCATAAAGCATACGAGTTGAAGCATAAAGTCCTGAGTTACCCGCAGATAATACTGAAGTCAGTATAACTGCATTCATTAATGCCGCAGCTGATAATAATCCTGCATGTTCAAATACTAAGGTAAATGGACTAACACTTATATCGGTTTCATCGTTACGTAGTAAATTAGGATCAGTATAAGGAATAATTAAACTGATGACTAAAATCGCAAAGATATAAAATAACAGTATTCGCCAAAAGACTTGTCGCATAGCTTTAGGAATATTTTTTTCTGGATCTTTTGATTCACCAGCTGCAATACCAATTAATTCGGTACCTTGAAATGAAAATCCAACTACCATTGCTACACCAATCATTGCTGAAAAACCACCGGCAAAAGGCGCTTCTTTGATGGTCCAATTTTGCCAACCTGCACCTTCGGCACCATGGAAAATACCAATAATCATTAATAAACCAACAATAATAAAAACAATAACGGTGACGACTTTAATTAATGAAAACCAAAATTCAGCTTCACCAAAGCCTTTAACTGAAATATAGTTTAAGCAAAAGATGATACTTAAAAACAATAAACTCCATAACCAGCTATAAGGACCGGCATCAAACCAATAAGAAATAACTAGCTGAGCGGCAACTAGGTCAACCGCAACCGTAATTGCCCAGTTATACCAATAGTTCCAACCAATGGCAAAACCAAACGCTTCATCTACATAACGTGAACCATAAGTTGCAAAGGTGCCTGAAACAGGTAAATATGCAGCAAGTTCCCCTAAGCTAGTCATTAAAAAGTACACCATTACACCTATAATGGCATACGAAAGCAAAGCACCACCGGGACCTGCCTGAGCAACAGTTGCTCCTGAGGCAACAAATAGCCCTGTGCCAATTGAACCACCAATGGCGATCATGGCTAAGTGACGCGCCTTCAAATCTCGTTTTAATTTGTTTTTCATATCAATATTCTTCTTTGTTAAGGAGAGTAAATCTTATGGAGCATAAATTTTTATACTTCACATTATTTAACAGCCAAATAGGCAGCTAAAAATTTATATTAATCATTACAGATAAATAAAATGAGTGGAAGTGTATCAAAAAAAGATGATGGCGAGATAAATAATTCTAATAATAGAACCGTTTTGTTAAATATATACAATACTTAACCTTTAGTTAGCTGTTCTAATTGAGTTAAATAATTCAATGCTTGCGAACGGCTATTACCACACATTTCGATACAAGGTTTTAATCGACCACAGACTATTGGTCTTGATGGGTGCAAAAACAATTTACATTGATAATTGTTATCTAAATGAATACAAGCAATACCAGCTGGCTTACCTTTAGGCATACCGGGGATGGCTGATGAAATTGAAGGAGCAATACAACAGGCACCGCAGTTTTTTCGACATTGGAGTGAATCTATCATAGTATTTCCTTTATTTTAAGATTATTCAATAAATTTTGATGGTGACAATAGCAAGTTAGCGGTAAAATAGCGAGCTAATTTTTTAACCTTTTTATTAATCGTGAAGAATAAATATTATGGCTAAAGCAAATGAAATAAAACGTGGTGATGCAGTCACCTATAATGGTAAATTATTACTTGTTAAAGATATTGATGTTCAAAGTCCAACTGCACGGGGTGCCAGTACACTTTATAAAATGCGTTTTACCGATGTAAAAAATGGTGGAAAAGTTGAAGAACGCTTTAAAGGTGATGATATCCTCGAAACAATTGAACTATCCCGTCGACCTGTTAGTTTTTCGTATATTGATGGTGATGAATATGTGTTTATGGATAATGAAGATTATACTCCTTATATCTTCAAAAAAGAGCAAATTGAAGATGAATTATTGTTTATCCCTGAAGGCGGTATGAATGGTATTCAAGTGCTAATGGCTGATGGTGAAGTTCTTGCCTTGGAATTGCCACAGACTGTTGAACTTGATATTGTTGAAACCTCGCCAAGTATTAAAGGTGCTTCAGCTAGTGCGCGAACTAAACCAGCTACTTTATCAACTGGGCTTGTAATTCAGGTTCCAGAATATATTGATAACCATGAAAGAGTTAAAATTCATATTGCTGAACGCCGTTACATGAGCCGTGCCGAATAACCAATAAAATCGTAATGAATATATATAATCAAAATAAACTACATAAACGATTGCGTCGCTTAACTGGCGAAGCAATCGCTGACTTTAATATGATCGAAGAAGGCGATCGTATTATGGTTTGCTTATCAGGCGGTAAAGATAGTTATACTTTGCTTGATATTCTTATCAACTTAAAAATCAGTGCACCAGTACATTTTGATCTAATAGCGGTTAACTTAGATCAAAAACAACCAGGATTTCCTGAACATGTATTGCCTGAATATTTAAATTCGTTAGGCATTGAATATAAAATCGTGCAAGAAAACACCTACGGTATTGTCAAGGATAAAATCCCTGAAGGTAAAACAACTTGCTCGCTTTGTTCACGGCTACGTCGTGGCATTTTATATCGCACAGCGACCGAACTTGGTGCAACAAAAATTGCCCTTGGCCATCATCGTGATGATATTTTAGAAACACTATTTTTAAATATGTTCTATGGTGGCAAACTCAAAGCAATGCCGCCAAAGCTAATGAATGATTCAGGTGAACATATCATTATCCGACCACTGGCTTATTGCAAAGAAAAGGATATCGCCAAATACGCTGAAATTAAACAATTTCCGATTATTCCTTGTAATCTTTGTGGCTCACAACCCAACTTACAAAGGAAAGTAATTAAAGAAATGCTCAATGAATGGGATAAAAAGTTCCCCGGACGCATTGAAACCATGTTCCGAGCAACACAAAACATCACCCTATCCCATCTGTGTGATACCAATTTGTTTGATTTCAAAAGAATTAAAAAAGGTGATCTTGCCGTTAATGGTGGCGATATTGCTTTTGACCGCGAAGATATGGAATCAGCCATCGGCTTTGATGCTTCAGAACTTGAAAAACAAGATATGATTTTATGGAAGGAAGCAAAATAGCGAATCCCATCAATAAAGCAATTATTTTGTTAAATGGTAGCCAAAACTTAAACAGCTCAAAAGTTATCGGTGAAATTTTTTGATTCACCGATAATATTCTCCTCTAAAATTTATGATCTTGCTCACGCATTAGTAAAAAATTACGTTTTTTTTATTGTAGAATTATTTATCGTAAAATAAAATTGAAACGTTCCAATTTTGATAAACTGGCAAAAAACTCAATAGTGGCAAGCTAAACTTATAGGAGAACAATGTGAAATTACAATTCTTGGGAACAGCTGCATCTGAAGGTATTCCCAATCCATTTTGTAAATGCAAAATATGCGAAAAATCGCGCATTATAAAAGGAAAAAATATACGCACGCGTAGTTCTGTTATCATTGATGACATAATGCAAATTGATTTTGCTCCAGAATTTAGCTATCAAGTAATGCGTGAAAATATCGATGTCACTAAAATAAAAGATCTACTGTTTACTCATACTCATCCAGATCACTTCAATGTAGGGGATTTGTTTAGCCGTATGGTGGACTATGGATTTAATATCACTCATCCACTTTATGTATACGGTAACGATATTGCTATCAATGGCTGCTTGGATGTGTTACCGGGATATAGCAATGAGCGTTTTGTATTCAATTTATTAGTGCCATTTCAATCTGTTATAACATCAGCCGAGTATACAGTTACACCATTACTTGCTAATCATGCTAAATGGGAATTTTGCTATATCTATTTGATTGAAAAAGAAGGTAAAATCATTCTTCACGGTCATGATTCTGGATATTTCCCTGAACTAACTTGGCAATGGCTAAAAAATAGTGGTAAAAAAATCGATTTGGCGATTTTTGAGTGTACCTATGGATATAAACAAAATGATCGTACTAATAATCATATGAGTATTGAATCAGTAATATCGGCACAAAAACGGATGCTTGATGAAGGCATTTTTCATAGTAATACGCAACTCATCACTTCTCATCACTCTCATAGCAGTGGCTTTATGCACGATGAATTAGTTGATATTTTTAAACCTTACAATATTGAAGTTGCTTATGACGGCTTAATAAAAATAATTGAATAAGGAGCTTACTATGTTCAAAATACCTCGTTTACTGGTAATGATGTTTTTACAATATTTTGTGCAAGGCGCATGGAATATGGTTATTGGCGCTGTGCTAGCCGCTTATGGGCTAAAAGAAATCGTTGGTACAACTTATTCTGTATTAGGAATTGCAACCATCATTTCACCACTATTTATTGGTATGATTGCAGATCGACTTATTGCTTCACAAAAGGTAATGGGGATACTTCACATTATTAATGCAGGTGTACTGTTTTTAATTCCTAATTTTATTGAAGGTAACAATATTATTGGCTTTTTAATTATGATCTTTATTGTTGGATTACTTTTTTACCCAACTACTGCGTTAGCCAATAGTGTCAGTTTTAGGCATATTGATGGTGTACGTTGGTTCCCAATCATTCGTGTGTTTGGCACCATTGGTTTTATGATTGCCGGTTTTATTCTTGGCTATACTGGTTTTTCAAGCTCAATTAACTCATTTTTACTTGCAGCAGGCGCTTCGGCCGTATATGGTCTTTATTGCTTTACTCTACCAAACACGCCACCAACAAGCAAAAATAAGAAATTTTCAATCCACGACGCACTATGTTTAGATGCATTATCATTATTTAAAGATAAATATTTCAGCATCTTCATGTTATCAACTTTTATATTGATGATAACAAAAACTGCTTATAGTGCTTATTTGCCAGTGTATTTACCAGTACTTGGTCTTGAACCTGCATCAATGATGCAAATTGCTATCGCTACCGAAGTTTTATTTATGTTCCTTTTATCATTTTTATTGGGACACTTTGGCTTTAAAAAGATTATTTTGTTCGGTGCCATTTGCTGGATCATCCGTAGTTTAATGTTATCTTTCGCTGCGACAGCTGAAGGTAGTACAATCTTTTATGTTATTGGAGCTTTACTGTTACAAGGAGTTTGCTGGGACTTCTTTTTTACCGCTGGAGATATTTATGTCGATAAAAAAGCAGGTCCTGAAATTAAAGCTCAAGCTCAAGGATTACGTTTTATTGTTTCCAATGGATTTGGTGTATTTATGGCGGCATCAGTGTGTGGATTTATTAATAACCGAGTAGTTACTGAACAAAAACTACCAAATGCGGGTCCACAATGGCAAGAATTTTGGATCTACCCAGCTGTTGTAGCTGCTATCGTTGCTATTGGATTTTGGTTCTTCTTTAGAGATAAAGATATTATTATGACCTCTAAAAAGAATCCATAATTAAAACGCAATAAATAAACTAAATACTGATATAACGCACACTATACTGCTAATAATATTAACGTCATTAGCAGTATTCTTTTTTTATATGAGAGTTAATTTTAAAAATAACCTGCTCTGAACTATATTTTCCTATAATCCACTTCGATAAATAATGACCAATAATATGTTCAATATGCCTTAAATTAATAGCTTGATTACCTATATAATTTTCTCGATTTCCATTTACATACTGTAATTGTGCTAATTTCAACCAAGGATAACTCTTTATAATTCGTTGGTTTTGAAGAGTACTATTTTGTGCAGTTGTACCCCCTAATAATGCAATTTGTTCACTAATTTCTTTAGAATAAATCCAATCAAAAAATAATGTTGTCGAAACTATTTTTTTACTATATTTTGAAATACCTAATGAGCCCCCACCAAATAATGGTCTATTGCCAGGTACTTGAGCATACCCAACCAAAGGCAAAATATTTCGATTATTGATATAACTAAATAAATTCATGTAGACCATTATCATTGCCAACCGTCCTTGCTCAAATTGATTAACTGACTCTTGCCACCATGCGGTATCTACTTTGTTTGCAATCTGCATAAAAGAGTGTAATTGCGTCAATGTATCAATAGCTATTGAAAAATCTAAACCTAATTGTTGGTTGCTAAATAGCTTACCTCCCTGAGCGTAATAACGTACTAGAAATTCAGATGCAATAATTTCGTCATTACCTAGGGTTATGCAACTACCAAACTCTATTGGTGATTCAGGATTTTGTGTTTGATTAAAAAAGCTAGCAATTTTATTAAATTGTTTAAAATCAACTGGAACTTCTAAATGTTGACGATATTTTTCAAAATAGGATCGTTTAATTAAGGGATCTTCAAACAAATCTTTACGATAAAAAAGCATCTGTACACTGGGATCAAAAGGAAGTGCATAAGCCGTATTGTTAACATAACTATATCGTTTAACAATTTCAGGTAAATAGCGATTAAATAAATTATTCAAGTTAAAATTTAAATCAGATAATGGTCTAAAAACCTTTGGAGCAAACCAAGGTAATCCAGCCATATCAATACGAATAATGTCAATTTGTTTATGTTGTTCAAGATTATTAAGGATATGATAAATTTTATCAAACGGTTCAATTATTAAATTAACTTTTATTCCGCTCGTTTTTTTTAAATGTGGAAGTAACTTTTTTAGAGCCTCCGTTGATGGACTAGGTATAATTAAAACATTAATTTCCTCATTGTTATAAAATTGGGTATTGGCAATCTGATCAGGCAGTAAGAAAAATCCTTTATTATCTAATTTAACAACTTGTTCCCCTTTGATTAAGTTAATAATTTGCTGGCTTAACATACCATAATTCATATGATATTGATAAAAATTATTTTCATAAAAAAAACTATCATCAGTAAGCGTATAAATAGGAGGACAAGGTTGCAAGCTTCCAAAATAACTAGCATTGCGCAAATAACGAGCACGCTCAATCTCCATGGTAATAAGCGCATCAAAAGTTTCAGATTCTTTTGTAAAAAAACTGAAAGACAAATTATAAGTACTATTTGACGGAATTGATTCAATACTTTTTAATTCAATAAAATAATTTTGTGCATTAAAGGCCTTTTGCAAACCTTTTTTAAAAGATTGTGCATGAGTATGATGTTCAGAATTACTCAATAAACCAATACGCTTATAATCATGTTTCATTATCTGACTAGCAATATCAGCACCAGCCTTCTCATAATCCAACGTAATAAATTGCAAAGCCGATTTAGGTTTGCGATAAACAAAAATAATTTTATCTTTAGCTATTTTGATTCTTTGGTAATAACTGTTGGCATTATCTAAAGTACTAACGACTATCACTGCATAATCTCGCTTAACAGCTATCTGTGCAATAAATTTTTGTTCTAGTTCCTTGGAATCATAAGTTAGATATAACGTTAGTTCATAACCAAGCTGATTTAAATCATGAAATAATCCATCATAAAGGTTAGCATATTGCTGAGATGTGACATTAGGCAAAACAACTGAAATTGTTTTTGCCGCACCTTCTTTTAGTATTTTTGCTTGCAAATTAAGCTGATACCCTAGCTTTTTAGCAGCATCTTCCACTAATTTAATTTTTTTAACACTAACGTTTCCACGACCATTAAGTACATTTGAAACCGTACCGTGTGATACTCCTGCTTGTTTAGCTATATCTTTGATCGTTGTCATTTAGTTATAAACTCCGAAAATTAAAACAACACCTTTTACCAAATTAAGTTACTAACACAAAAATCAAGTTAACCATTTTAGCCAGCATTGGTTGACTATTTGTTTTTCTTGCACAAATTGCGAACTATTAACCGTGCTAGATTTTAATTGCAATGCTAATCTATGAATTTTGTTGCGCATATCGATATAGGCTTGTGTTAGCTGCTCTGCTTCTTGACCATCCATTATTTGATAATTTGTCGCAAGTTCTAAAATCCGAACATTATCGCTCCACTTTGTCATTTTAGGATATTTATTAGCATAATTAAGCACAAGATATTGCGATAAAAACTCAATATCACCAATACCACCCTCATCAATTTTTAAGTTAAATAAATTGTTTTGAGTGCTACCTAAATGTACTCTCATTTTTTCACGCATTTCACGCACTTCTTTTTTTAATACAACTTCATCACGCTTTTTACAAAGTACATTATGCCGAATTTGGTTAAAGCGTTTGATTAATTCACCTTCACCATATACAGCTCGAGCACGCACTAAGGCTTGATGCTCCCAAGTCCAAGCTTCATTCATTTGGTAATCTTCGAACGAATCTAAACTACAAGCAAGCAATCCTGCATCACCCTGAGGGCGAAGCCTTACATCGACTTCATATAAAATCCCAAAACTAGTACGAACATTAAATAGATGAATAATTCGTTGAACTAAACGCAAATAGAATTGACGACTATCTATCTGCTTATTGCCGTTAGTTATACTATTAACTGGACAATCATGTAAAAAAACCAAATCTAAATCTGAACCATAACCTAACTCCCAACCACCTAATTTACCATAGGCAACCACAACTAATCCTTTATCATTATCAGCCAAATATTCTGGTCTCCCATAGCGAGTAACCATTTGATTCCAAGCCATTTGTACTACAAAATCTAATAATGATTCAGCCACATAAGTTAGGTGATCACTGACCTTCATGGTAGTTAATACATGCTCAACATCGCAAGCAGCTATATGCAACAATTGCATCTGTTTAAATTGTCGTAAAGCTTCAAGTTGTTGCTCTTCATCATCAACTTCAATACGCAATAAATATTGATAAAGCTGGCTTTTATACTCATCAGGCGCAACAGTTTGATAAAGTGAATTAATATCAATAAGTTCATCTAACAATATAGGATAATGAGCTAGTTGATCGCTAATCATTGGCGATGCGCTACATAAACGAATTAATTGTTTTAAAGCTGTTGGATATTCTAGTAATAATTCTAGATAAGTAGTGCGACTTACAATATTAACTAGTAAAGGCAAAATTCTTGATAAAACCAATATTGCTGTTTTTTCGCTACAAATTGACTCTAATAAACGTGGCATCAATTGATCGAGTATTTCACGCCCTCGTACACCAATGGTGCGTTTACCAATATCATTACGAAACTGTATTAACAATTGATGAAGTTGCTTAACTTCTGTATCTGAATAAGCCGGTAATATTTGCTTGACATCACTTATTTGAAGATCAGGTCCCCAAAGATCATCAAATTGATCATTATAAGGTTTGGTCGTTGAGGTAGATTCTGATTCGTTTTCGCCAATAAGTTCATTAAAAATTTGGCGATTAACTTGCATCCGTTTGGATAAACTTTGCTCAAATTCTTCCCAATTAGCAAATCCCATACTTGTCGCTAAACGTAATTGATCGAGCTCATCATCAGGTAGTGTTTGGGTTTGCTCATCGCAAATAGCTTGTAGTATATTCTCACAACGGCGTAAAAAGAAATAATTTTCTCGAAGTGTAATTACTTCATCAGTGTTAAGTAATGACTCTTGTTCAATAACAGATAAAGCCGTAAGTAGTGAACGTGTTTGTAATCCCACTACTCTCCCACCACGAATAAGTTGAAAAACCTGAACGATAAACTCAATTTCACGAATTCCGCCAGCTCCAAGTTTGATATTATTTTTCAATCCTCGCCGACGCACTTCACGTTCAATCATGCTTTTCATATTACGCAATGATTGTAAAACACTAAAATCAATATAGCGACGATAGACAAATGGTTTTAACATTTGATAAAGCTCACTGACATAAGGAGATTGTTGATCACCAAGCACTTTAGCTTTAACCATTGCATAACGTTCCCAATCGCGTCCTTGTTCTTGGTAGTAATCTTCCATAGCAGAAAAACTCAGCACCAAAGGTCCGCCATCACCAAGTGGCCGCAAGCGCATATCCACACGATACACAAAACCATCTTCGGTAATTTGATCGAGCGCTTTAATTAAGCGTTGACCTAATCGAGTAAAAAAGACAGCATTATCCAATTCTCGCCGACCACCTTTTGTTTGCCCATGCTCTGGATAAGTAAAAATCAAATCAATATCGGAAGAAAAGTTCAGCTCCCCACCTCCCAATTTACCCATACCTAAAATCAGCAGTGGCTGCGCCTGACCTTGAGCATTGTAAGGTGTTCCCCACTCTTTGCAACTAAGTTCATAAAGCCAATCACGGGCTGTAACAATAATCACCTCGGCCAATTCGGTCAGTTGCAATAATATCTGCTCATCATGACTTATTTTTGCCAATTGTGACCACTCGAGGCGCACTAGCATAAAATGCCTAAACAGCCTAAGCGTTTTCATAAAAATAGCTTCATCGGCCACACCTGACAATTGCGCATCTAGCCAAGATTGATAAAATTGCCTTTCGTCGGCTTGCGGTGGGTTTTGTATTATGTCTGCAAACCAATTAGGAAATCGACAAAACGCATCGACCAAAAAGTCACTCTGCACCAAAATATCAAGGTGAGCTTGCACTTGAGCCAGATTGCATTGGTCAAGTTGAAGGGCGACTTTTTGCTTTTGTTGTTCAAGCAAAGAAGAAAACGACGAGTTAAATTCAGACATAGGCAAGCTCTCTTAGAATTCATTCACAATAATAAAAATCAGTGCTAGTTAATAAATAATTACATTTAGACTTAAATATTTTGATAATTTTTATTCATTTTACCAAATAGCTGTTTAACCGCTATTCTCACTAATACACAGCTTGAAATAAATAAAATTACTACCATCATAAAACAAATCATTATTATTTCTAAGTCACTTATTTTTCTCCAATATTCAAAATGATTTATTAATGAAATACTAAAAATGACTAATACGCTCAATAATAAACAATTTAATAGAAGATTTAATAGAAAAATGCCTATTGAACTAAAAACAAGCTTTTTAAAAGCGATAGTTTCCGTTACGCCAGTAAAACATCGTCTTAACAAAAAATAACCAAGTAAATTCACAATTGATAAAAATACAGTTAAACCAACTATATCAATAATGATTTTTTTAAAACTGTAATACATATCTTCATCTAAAAAAATTAGCGCAAATAATGTAGTAAGAAAATAGCAGTTATAAAGTGCTATAAATAAACCTAAATGTAGTTGTTGGCTCTCTTTTTGAGTTAATGCATTGTCGTTATGCATATAACTTTTATTAAACAATTTGATGCTAAAGCAAGTTAACAATACTATAAAAAAATAACCTATTGTTATCTTTAAAAGATTAGTTATATAGTTAGGAAAAAAGAAATATATATTGGGATTTAAATATTGTCGTCCAGACTGCACCCACTCATAAATATAGGGGTAACAATACAATCGGCCAACAATATCGCCTAATGTAATTAATGCAGAAAAATATAAACTATTGACAATATTTTTTTGATTGATTTGGTTAATATTATATTTGTTCAATAACAATACGGAAGTCGTAAATAGCAAAAATGAACTAGGCAACTGTAAAAAGAAATTGAGTAATATTTGCTTAATAAATTTTATAATAATCTGATAGGTTGTCATATCTGACGATATAAAAAAATAATCATCAAATCCAACACGATAAGTAATAACAAAAGCAATATTAAATATCCAATAAAATAAAACGAGTAATAAAGGTAATTTAAAAAATGACTTTTTCATCTCTATATCCTTATATTTATACGTTCGTTTTATTTATTGCAATAATTAGCATTAGTTTTAGCTTCGTATTTATCTCACTAAAAGCAAATTCTTTTACAGAATTAATAACCAACAATGCTGCTTGCCATTGAGCAAACTCTATCTCGTTAGAAAGCGGTTTGTTGATTAACTGATCATTTACTTGATTTAAAGTTTGCTTGTAGTATTCCAAATCATCCACTTCTAGCGCATATTCTTCGTTTTGTTGCCAAAACTCAAGCAATTTAGGCAAATCACATTGGTTTGAAAGCGCATAATCGCACTTTTTAGATGGCAGATTGTTCAGTAATCGATAACCTCTAGAAGCTTTGCTTTGTGAAAATAGATGCAGATTAAATCGACTTAGCTCAATAGCAAAATTAAGTAAATCATGTTTATTGCCTTGCTTGATTTCAAGTTCAACTTCTTTAATGGGGATAGATTGATTATGTGAACTAATTTGCCCTTGATCTAACGCAACTTCAATTTCACTACTTGCAAACGAAATTAACCACGCTTGCCGCTCAAAATTGGTGGTAAACAAAGGCCGTAAATTCTGTTGTAGCTCTGCAATATCACAGTCATTTGGCAGAGCATGGAAAGGTAATACGGTTAAATCGGGGACTGAATTAGGTAAATCGACATTAAATTCTGCACGCTCATGCAACCCTGCTATCGATTTTTTGTCACGCTTTAATGTGATTTCAAAACGTTTTGTGAAATTATCATCACACCCTCTTACACGCAGCCCACAACCATGATTACGCAGATAGTAATCACTAGTATCGTAATAAGTATTGGTCAAGTTTTGTTTAGTAACACTGCGTTTTGTTGATGATAATGCTAATGATGCCGAAAATTCGGCCTCGTCACAATCCGCCCATTGATCTAAATAATTTTTTAAACTGGCAATATCGTTGGTATTGATTTCAAATTTTAATTCGATTTCGTTACTCATTGTTTTGTTTTATATTGGTAATTTTGCTATATCATATATTGAATAATTTTAGAAATATACTCAAAGATGCATTGAGTAGGCATTTTTGTCGATCAGTGTTTGTAATTCAAAATGGTTATAATGATAATGCCCGAATTAGGAAATTAAACAAATTTTCTTAGATAACCTACGCTTGACATGACAGAAGTTAGTCTTTTCTCATAAAAATCGCTCCGATAAACTATTGATTTTATTGAATTTTTTAATTAAATCAAATTGTTATGGTTAAATAGGATGTTTGTTGGTGTGGTGGTTTCTGACGTTTTAAGCAAAATGCCAAAAAATCTATATTTTAGCTACAGAATGTTGCCTACTTAAGCATTCGTATCATCCATAATATTTACCTTTTGGGTCTTTTTTTGATTTGCTCAAATATTCAAATTTGTTGTATACAAAATTGTATTTCCGACACAACGCAAACTGCTTAGTTGCCGGTATATTCAACACCATAGAAAAGCAGACAAATAACCTTAACTATCTTAATAAAAATATTTTTTGTTAAAGACCATGGAATAAAAAATCAATATTTTTAGCTTATTTCAAGTTAACCTTTAAAAATAACAAAACCCATTAATCTTGATCAATGGGTTTTATGGTTATTTTATGTGAATTTTATTTTGTTATACAAAATAAAATAATGCTCATTTATTTAAAAGCTATAACGGTAACCAACATTTGCTTGTTTTTGATCAAACTTGTTACCAAGTGAATAAACTATATCGCCATAAATTTGGTGATTTTTGTTAAATTGCATATTGATACCAATACCGTTATCCCACCAGTTACCGCCAAAATCATATTTTTCTTTAGCAATATGATTAAAGGTATAAGCAGTTTCGCCATCAAATTCTTTTATATAACCTGTTTTAAAATAGATATTTGTCGGATTATCATTGTCTTGTATTTCATAACCAAAAATAACACTAGCTCGACCAATTAATGAGTTATAGCTACTTAGTTTGGTTTTTAATCCATTAGTTGCTTTAATTGTTGCACTATTTTGATGAGAATATGTTAGCTGAGCTTGTGGTTCTATATACCACTGCGCTGAATAAAAACGTTGGCCAATTTCGGATCCAATTGAAAATCCGTCTGTATCGCCATCACCTTTAACGTTATAACCACCGCCAGTGCGGCTATTAAATTTATTCGCCATTCGCATATATTTCACTAAACTATCAATGTATAAACCATCGTGTGTTTGTAACGTAGAATATAATGCAGCAGAGTAACTTTTTGTATTGCCATCGCCCACAT
Organism: Gilliamella sp. Gris1-4; assembly: GCF_001690335.1. Taxonomy (NCBI): domain Bacteria; kingdom Pseudomonadati; phylum Pseudomonadota; class Gammaproteobacteria; order Orbales; family Orbaceae; genus Gilliamella; species Gilliamella sp. Gris1-4. Next base: position 28,892 of record NZ_LZHA01000004.1, read on the forward strand.
TGTGATCAATATTGCCTCGGCTAAAGCCTCCCATAATACCGTAATAGATATCGTAGTTATCATTATCCAGTTTTCGATCAACACCTAGTTGTAAACCATAATAATTCATATCAAAATTAGATAGGCGGCTATCATTAAAAGAACTTAGTTTACCTGTATAAATTCGCCCCCATGCATCACCGTTATCGCCATCCTTCCTATTAAGTTGCCCCATTCGTTGCAATAATGTTTGGGTTTCAACATAATTCATTAAATAGCTTGAATTTAGGATATTGGCGGCATTTTGCGCGGTATGCGTTAATAATGGTTTTTGTGCTATAGGTTTGTTTTGGCTATTATCATTACCTATTCCATTTCCATCGGAACCATTGTTATTATTGTTCCCATTTTGAGACGGTAGCGAGCCAGATAAAACCCAATCTTCAGTTCCTGCACCACGAGCACCATTAACTTTAGTTAAGGTATTAAACTGATAAGGACCGACATCAAAAGACTGTGATGACAGGTCAAAAACAGCATTACCTCCTTCTGTTTCAACAAGTGTTATTCTTTCATTTCCAGTTACTGAGCTTGCACCGGTTTTATCATCAATAAGCGTTATTTTATGATTGCCTGCGGCTAATCCAGAACCGATTACTTTAAGTAAATCATTAGCAATACCTTGTCCAATGCCTGTTCGCATTTCAAATATACCATTACCAGATAATGAATTTGTCGCTAATATCATTGCATTAGTGCTATTAAGAGCATCAACTAAACTTGGCGCTGCATAGCTATAACCAAAGCTAATTTTAGCATCATTGCTTAATGTTAATGAATCAAGGAATGAATTGTCAGTCATCTTCCATTGGCTTTGACTACCTAGAAGAGATAAATTAATATCACCTTTACTTGACGGCGTTAATACATTATTTTCCATCGATGTCAATAGTGTTGAGCCATCAGTGAGGTTAAGATTAATAATCCCCCTACCAACTGAATTGGCCATTGCATAAATATCACCTTCAATATTTGTTTTACCATCGATATTTATTTCACCAACTACAGATTGTACTGCATTGTATTGCTGATTAGCACGTGAAATAATATTGTTTATATTTGAACCACTTCTAATATTCACTTTACCGTTTAATTGATTAGCATAAATGGTAGTACCTTGAACAGTGATCACGTCTAATCCATTATTAAAATTAACAGTTGAGCTTACATTAGCATTAAAAATTCTCGATTCTACTCCCATGTTAATGCCAATGCCATTCTGCCCCGTCATATGAATGGTAACATTATCATTAAAAGTTAAATGAGAAGCTAATGCATTAGGATTACTAGACTTAACAGAAATAATACCAGAACTATTTTGACCTGAAGATGTAATATACACTTTATCATTAAACTCACCTTTAGTTTCAGTTATTAATGATGTATTGTGAGATCGTATACCGAAAAAACCACCTGTCCCTGTACCTACAATACTAACTTTATTTCTGAATAATCCTTCCGAGCCACTAGTAATATAAATACCTGTGCCATCAACTATATTGAATTCGAGTTCACTATTAGAAACTATTCGCCCCAATTGTCTTACAGCAATACCATAAAAAGAATTCGGGTTACCAACAACATTTCCTTTAATAATAAATTTATCAGTGCTACCTGGTGCTCCAACAGTTATGCTTTTTCTATTCGATTCAAGTCCTGTTCCTCCATTAGTACTTATGTTAATATGTGGTCCAGTGGCAGAAGAGGTCTCTATCAAAATATCGTCATTACTACGGAGAGTGCTAATTCCTGTAGTACGGTAACTACTAATATTAGTATCATTAATATTCACTGTGGCATTGCTCAACATAGGGAGCATAGGTAGTATGCCTAATGATGCCCTAAGTAATAAGGTAATTTTATTTAGATTTATCATAAGTGGTCCTTTAGTTGTAACTAATATAATTAGTCAATATATATTTACTATAAAAATACTAAGGCAAAAAATGCAATCATTCTGTATTTATTTGCAACACAGACGAATAACTTAAAAAACGATTAACTATATCAATAAAACTAAAATAAAACATCAATTTAAATTTGTATTAATCTAGGTTTCAAGACATACATTACCGTATAATTTTTGCCAAACAAAAATTATACGGGCGCTATTGTTTCACTAATATTTAAAAACAACAATATTTATTTTTGTTAAAAACTTTAAATAACAAAAGCAACTATTTTACGATACGAAATGGATTCGGTTTTGATTTAGATTGTTCAGGTTGTGAGGGCAAAGATTCGCTCTGTGTACGATATTGTGGCTCATCTTCAAATCCCATACCAACACCGTTTTCACGAGCATAAATCGCCTCAATCGCTGCCATTGGTACAACAATATGTTGTGGCACACCAGAAAAGCGAGCATTAAATTCAATTTGTTCGTTAGTAGCCAAATATTGGCCAACGGATTGTGGGGCTATATTGAGTATAATTTGATTGTTTTGGATAAATTCTTGTGGCACTAACACACCATATACTGATGTATTAACCACAATATAAGGCGTCAATTCATTATCCAAAATCCAGTCATAAAAAGCCCTAAATAGATAAGGGCGACGTGGCGTCATTTGTTCAAGTTCCATCAAGGCTACCTTGGCTAAAATTATCGTAAATAAAGATAAATTTAATTGTTTATGATCTTATCTTTTTTTCTGCTTCAGTTAATGAATTAATAAAAGCAGGGCGTTCAAAAATTCTCGCCATATAGGCTAAATAATTCTTTTCGGCTACTTTTGGTAATTCAATACCAAGCAATGGCAAACGCCAAAGTAACGGCGCAAAGTAACAATCACATAATGTAAAATCATCACTCATAAAATAATCTTTTTCTTTAAACATAACCGAAACTGAAACAAGATCATCAAGAAGGTTTTTTCGTGCTGTTTTAGCCGCATCACTATTAGGATCAGCAATAATTGTTTCGTATGCACTATACCACTCTTTTTTAATACGGTACATTGTTAATCGTGAATTAGCGCGAACGATAGGATAAACAGGCATTAATGGTGGGTGCGGAAAGCGTTCATCCAAATATTCTAACGCAATATGTGGTTCATATAACGTAAGGTCACGATCAATTAAAGTTGGAATTGAACTATATGGATTAAGATCCAATAATTCCTGTGGTAAATTATCTGCCGTTACAAACTCTATTTCCGCAGTTACCCCTTTTTCTGCCAAAACAAAACGAATCTGATGCCCGTAAATATCTGTTGTATCACAAAATAATGTCATTACAGAACGTTTATTAACAGCAACAACCATATCCACTCCAAATTTATAAAATTAAAATAAGTCTAGTTGCCGTCTATTCTAACAAATTGGATAACAAAATTGTTAAAAAAAAATAAATTTTCTTTAATTCTTTTCCTCAAGCCCTAATTTTGACAAGCAGTTTCATAAAACATGTGCTTAAGTATAGGATTTATTAAATTAGTTAACCTAATAATATTAAATAATATTTATTTCCTAAATAATCTTAATTCTTAAAAATATTTAACCTACGTAGTTTAACTTTTTAATTAACCAAATCAGCATAAAAAAACCCAGCATTTGCTGGGTTTTGAAACAAAATTGTAACGTTTTTGTAATATTGCTGCTAACGTTTGCTGAATTGAGGACGACGACGAGCTTTGCGTAGACCCACTTTTTTACGTTCAACTTGACGTGCATCACGAGTAACAAAACCTGCTTGACGTAACGCAGAACGTAAAGTTTCATCATATTCCATTAACGCACGAGTAATACCGTGACGAATCGCACCAGCCTGACCTGAAATACCACCACCTTTAACAGTGATATAAAGATCAAGTTTGTCAGTCATTTCAACTAACTCTAACGGTTGCATAACAACCATACGAGCTGTATCACGACCAAAGTATTGCTCTAAAGAACGCTTGTTAATAACGATGTTACCACTACCTGGTTTGATAAATACACGAGCAGCAGAACTTTTGCGGCGACCTGTACCGTAATATTGATTATCAGCCATCTTTTATCCCCTTAAATATCTAATACTTGCGGTTGTTGTGCCGCATGATTGTGCTCACTACCAGCATAAACTTTTAGTTTACGGTACATTGCACGACCAAGAGGACCTTTCGGTAACATGCCTTTTACAGCAATTTCGATGACTTGTTCAGGATGACGCTCAATCATCTCTTTAAAAGTCGCTTCTTTAAGTCCACCGATGTAACCAGTATGACGATAATAGATCTTATCAGTGCGTTTTTTGCCTGTTACAGCAACTTTTTCTGCATTGATAACGATAATATAATCACCTGTATCAACATGTGGTGTGTATTCTGCTTTGTGTTTACCACGCAAACGGCTTGCGATTTCAGTAGCTAAACGACCTAACGTTTTACCTGCTGCATCAACAACATACCAGTCGCGTTTAACTGTTTCTGGTTTAGCTGAAAAAGTACTCATTCGTAATTATCCAATTTTTAATTAATCTCACGTTAATAAATCATTTGATTTATTTACACTTTTTGATTGTTACCATTAATTAACTCACCCCTTCGAGTGGTTATACTAATATTGACAACCGAAAACAACGTTGGGAAGAACGTTGTCGTAACGTGGGTGGCAATATTATACAGAAATTTTATAAAAGCGCTAGAGTAAAAATAAAAAATCATAGCGAGAAGGAACGCTTACTGATAAACTAAAATCAACATTAAATAACAAAATATTTAAATAAATGAGCAATACAATTCAACTTTCAATAGAAGATTATATTAGCAGAGGATTGCACCGAAAATGTTATCGTCATCCAAATGATCCCAATAAGTGTATCAAAGTGAATTATAATGTTGGTGCTGAAGAAGAAACTGATCGAGAAATTTCTTATTATAAACATCTAATTAGACGTAATGTTTCATTCGATGCAATACCAAAATATTACGGTCCAGTTTCAACCAATTATGGCAAAGGCCATGTTTTCCAACTCATCCGAGATTATACCGGTGAAGTAGCTATACCACTTGAAAAATACCTCGCTGATAAAAAATTAACTAAGCAATATTATGATGATTTAGTTACTTCATTAAGAAACTTGAAATCAGCCTTATTAAAAGATCGTATTATTACAATGACAATAAAAAGCAAAAATATTTTGTTTCAACACTTAAGTGCAGATAAAAGTCGCTTAATTATTATCGATAATATCGGTAATTCAACTCTTATTCCTATTGCCAATTACATTCCTTTTTTTGCTAAAGCCAAAATTGAACGAACTTGGCAACGTTTTTTAACATCCATTATTAAAGAAAATAGCAACAATAAATTAATCACTCGTTTAGTTGACGAAGTGAATCAGTAATCCTCAATTGTGCAATAGCACCTTTTACATTATTAGGTCTATTTTTTAAGGTAAATAGACCTTGATGTAATTTAGCAATACGGTTGACTATACTTAAACCAAGCCCAATACCATTATGCTTGCGATCCATACGAAAAAAGGCTTGGGTCAGTTTTTCGCTTTTAGACTCATCAATGCCATTACCTTCATCTTCTACAGTAATAATGATATCTTTTTTAATTTTGTAACAACTTACCACAATTTTAGTGTTCTCAGGACTGTAGCGATAACTATTTTCAACTAAATTACGTACTAATAGTCTTATTAAGGTTGCATCACCATTAAAAATAAGGTCTTTATCAGTCAAATACCATTCAAGCTGTTGCTGTTTTTGTGAAGTCAATTCTGTTAGTTCATCAGACAGCGGAATCATAATATCATTATAAAAATTAATATGTTGATACTGTCCTACAGTAAACTTTTGACTAGCTCGAGCAAGCATTAATAGCTGTTCTACAGTACTGACTAATCGATCTATACGATCAATTAACTCTGTGCAATCAATGTTATTGTTATTTTCTAACAATTCTAGATGTAAACGAATGCCTGCTAAAGGTGTCCTCATTTCATGCGCTACGTCGGCGGTAAAAAGACGTTCTTGAGATAATGTTGTACTCAGCCTAATAAAAAGATTATTCAATACAGATGTAATCGATTTAATTTCACGCATATTGCTAATTGGCGCAATGGGTTTTAGGTTCTCTTCAGTACGTTGATTAAGATCTTTCTCTAAAATTTCCAACGGTTTTGTGATCCACTTGATCGCTTTGTACGCTAAAAATAGTGTTACTGCCATCATAGAAAAGGCTGAACAAAACAAAACAAAAATCGCTTCTAATTCTTCTTCTTCAACAACTTCATCAATTTTATTTTGACTTAGAGTCAAATTAACCAATACATCTATTTGTTCTTTACTTTCGTGCCATAACCAAAGGACAGTAATAATCTGACAAACCAACATGATAGAACCCAAAGTAAAAAATAGGTTCCAACGAATACTGTGGCGTATATTACTAAGTGATTCTGAAATCATAATTTAATTATCTAATTTAAATTAATCGAGTTATCAACATCCATCATTAAGTTGATAACCATAACCTCGTACTGTACGAATAAAATTTTTACCCAATTTATTACGTAATCCGTGAATATACACTTCCAAAACATTTGAGCTAGGGTCACTCTGCCAATCATAAAGATCATTTTGCAATAAGTCACGGTGGACCTTTTCGCCAGCTTTTAGTATTAATCGAGATAATACAATAAACTCTTTTGGTGTTAACACTACTTCTTGGTTATTAACAGTCGCTTTTTGTTGTTTTATATCAATAGTAATAGGACCATAACTGATAAGATTATCTGCGGTACCTTGATCTCGACGAATTAACGCTCTTACTCTAGCTAATAATTCAGTTAAAGCAAAAGGTTTAATCAAATAATCGTCGGCACCATTATCTAAACCTTCTACTCTATCTTCTATGGTATCGCGTGCAGTTAAAATCAAAACTGGCGTTGAAATATGATTTTTTCGCCAGCGAATCAGTAAGTCCAGTCCATCACAATCAGGTAATCCTAAATCGAGTATAATTAAACTAAACTGCCCAAATTGAATATAATCTTCAGCTTGTTTACCATTTGTAGCAACTTCACAAACATAACCATTTGACGTTATACCATCGTATAAACCTTTCTGTAGCAAGCTATCATCTTCAACAATTAATATTTTCATTGATGATTTACCTTATATAAATGTTGGAATCACTAAGAATTCTCAATCGTATAATTATCAGTAATTATATACTTCACGTTACATATCTAAAGCTATTAATTGCGCTCAATAAGAACATACTTATTAAGAAACTTGTTAATACTTATCCAATTTTTTTTAATTAAATACGCCGATAATATACTTAAAATAAATCCGACAATAATATCTAATGGCCAATGAATCCCTAGATATATACGACTCCAACATACAAGTACAGCAATTAAAGACAATAAATATAGATCTGTTCTAAAGCGATATGCATTATCAAAAAAAACAGCAAAAAACATCGTCCACACAAATACCGCATGTTGGCTCGGTAAAGAACTTGTTTTGTCATGAAAAAGATAATTAGTACCAACTTCAACCTCAAAAGGGCGTGGAGAATAAAAACAATAACGAATAACAAAAGTAACTAATAATGCTAACCCTAAACTAAATACTATTTTTAAAATTAATTGCCTATAAATAGGCCGAATACACCAACCGATTACCATAATAATAACAGATAGGTAAACCAAATATTTAGCACAAAAAATAGCAAAAAAGACAAATGATTTAGATGCATGATCTGAAGCGTTTATTAATAAAAAAATTTGCGTATTAAAATCATGCCACATAAGCTATCTCTCTAGATTCACCCAAATTATTAATAATTTAACGTATAAACCTTAAGAGAACCTTAATATAAACCTAGCCAATAATCGGGTAAATGAGCAAACAAATACAATTAAATGTTATTTAAAACAAAATAATTGGTATTTTGAGAAAAACGTAACTGCAAAATCAAGCGAGGCGCAGATGATAAAATAAACGACTATAACAAATAAAAAGATTTCTGTTGGATAAATCATACTACGATTATTAATTTGGGTTGCAATAAAAGTAAATTCCGCCACTCCAACAATATAGGCTAACGAAGTATCTTTAATCAGTGATACCCATTGATTTACAAAAGACGGCAACATCATTTTAAGGGCTTGTGGTAATATGATAAATATAATAACTTGCTTTTTAGTTAAGCCTAATGAAAACGCCGCTTGCCATTGTTCTTTAGCCACAGCAATCATACCTGCATGAACTGAATGTCCAATGTATGCAGCTCCTATCAAGGATAAAGCAAATATTACCGTTGCAATTGCTGGCACATCTACACTAAGTAACACAGGTAGAAGAAAGTAAGTCCAGAAAATGAGCATAATGACAGGAATAGCTCTTAAAAAACCAAGTATACCAACTAAAAAATAACGCATAACTCCTTTTAAGATAGTCAACCCGACTCCAGCAAGAATACCCAAAAAAGTTGAAAATATAATTGCGGCAAAACTCATTAACAGCGTTAAAAAAATTCCTCCGGGAAAATTTCCCCACATCATATAACTGAAATTGTGGTAAATAACCTCTAAACCTTTAAGCTCCATAAATGATTACACCTTACCTATTTGCAATCGTTTTGCTTGATAAATATTACCCAAAGTTCCAACAATCACTATCGCCAAAATATATAATAAAGTTGCAATAGCAAAATCTTGAAAGGTTTTTAATGATTCTGTTTCAACTTGGCGCGATACATAAGAAAGTTCTAACACACCAATAGCCATTGTTAACGACGAATTTTTTATAATATTCATGTACTGACCAATTAAAGGTGGAAATGCAATACGAAAACTTTGTGGCAAAATAATAAATCGCATACTTTGCCACCAAGTTAAACCTAATGCCAATGAAGCCTGTTCTTGCCCCCGACTTACACCAGCTATACCCGCTCTAAATTCTTCTGCAATAAAAGCACTGGAATAACAAGTTAAACCAACTAAACCGATTATAAATTCAAATGATGGCATTTTCAGTGAAAAAAACAGCAACTGGATTTGCGATTCTTCAAATAACCATAATTTAAATTCTATTGGTAATAAATTACCCACACCAAAATACCAAAAAAAGAGTTGAGGCAATAACGGAGAATAACGAAAAATTGCGTTATACCCCATTACTATAACTTGAATGAATTTAATTCGACTTTGTTGAGCAATAACCAGCAAAAAACCTAGTGATGTTGAAAATATAATGGTTAGCAATGAGATAGCTAACGTAACTAAAAAACCATCCCATAACCACCACAAATAACGAGGCTCAAGTAATTGCTCATACATAACTACTGACCTTTACCAATTTTAAAATCACCACGAGGAATCGCTGATGCAGTTTCAGGTCCAAACCAACGATTATAAATCGTTAATGCTTCACCATCTTTTTCTAGTGTTAACAAAATTTGATTCACTTTTTCTTTCAAACGATCTTCCCCTTTTGGTATACCAACAGCTTGATATTCTTGAGTAATACTAAATGGTGAAATTTCAAATACAGCTCGTTGTTCTTCTGGTAAATTCGCTAATAGGCCGATTAATTTTGCATCATCTTGAGTAATTGCCTGCACAACACCATTACGTAATGCTGCAAACGCAAATGGTGTATCATCATAAGAAATTACTTTAGCTGTTGGGTATTTTTCTCGCAATGTAATTTCCATAACTGTACCTTTATCGGCACCAATACGAAGATTTTTCAAATCATCTGCTGATTTCAATACTCCTTTTTTTGCTACAAATTTCTGACCAGTCGCAAAATAAGGAAGGCTAAAATCAACGGTTTTTGCTCTTTCATCAGTAACGGTAAAATTAGCTACAATTAAATCGGCTTTTTGGGATGTTAATAATGGAATTCGATTAGCTGGATTAGTCGGAACTAGCTCAACATTGACCTTTAATGCTTTTGCTATCTCGTTGGCATAATCAACGTCAAGACCAACAATTTTATTTGTCTTTTCGTCAATATAACCAAATGGCGGATTACTATCAAATACCGCTATTTTTATTTCTCCTCGTTTCTCAATATCATCAAGGCGATCTGCATAAGCAGAATTTGCACCTAAAAAACTACTTACTAATGCAATAACAGTTAGTGATTTAGTCAACAATTTCATTCCGATTCTCCCCCAGTCAAGGTTATGTTATATACCGTTAAAGTCTAGCAACAAAGAATCGAATAAATAAATAACAAATACTCACATGGTTATAACTTAAAGTTATATGTAGTAGTTTTCGATTAATGACATTAAAAAAACTAATACAAGCTAAAACAGCTTATATCACTATTTTGATTTATTTAATAATATTGATTTACCCTACTATCTCGCTATCAACAAAAAAATAAGCAATTTCTTTTTCAGCCGAGGTTAGAGAATCTGAGCCATGTACGGCATTTTCAGTCATACTGTCAGCAAAATCAGCTCGTAAAGTGCCTGCGGCTGCTTTAGATAAATCAGTTGGTCCCATCAATTCTCGATAACGTTTAATGGCATTATCGCCTTCGAGAATCTGAACAACTATCGGCCCAGATATCATAAATTTAACCAACTTATCAAAAAATGATTTACCTTGGTGCTCAGCATAAAATCCTTCTGCCTGTTCTTTGTTTAATCTAAGCATTTTTAAGGCAATAATGTTAAGTTTTGCTTGGCTAATACGGGTTTCAATTTCACCAATCAATTGTTTTTTAACGGCATTAGGTTTGATGATAGATAAAGTTCTTTCAATAGCCATAGGTTTGCTCCTTGTTGGTTTAATCAAGGGTAAATGTAATTCGTGAAATTTGTCCACTTTGATCTAATAAAAATAGATGATGTAAACCTTTATGAGTAACTGTCAAAGCTACCTTTTGATCGCCATACGTTTTCTCAATAAGTTCACCATCTAAAAACCACCATTTGTCACCAACACCACCTTGTGGAGTTAGATCGATAGTGATATCTTGTTGCCCTGGTAATCGTTTTACCAATTGCTTATCTTGCAGTCCAATAATATTGAGTGGCAAAAAGATATCTTTACCAAACACTGGGCAATGATTATCAACTTCAGGAATTAGCGATTGCCGACGTTCTTTGGGTTGTAGCCAATTTTCTAAAGCTATTGGCCAAAGTGCAACCTGTCTTTTATGTGCATTGCTACAGTCTGCTGACACACGTTTACCGGCATCATTTACCCAAATAGTCACCCACCCTGAACGATAAATATTATTATTAAGTGCTGTTATCGTATCAAATGTTGGAGGTATCATATTATTTAATACCCATGCATTTTTTTGACGGTGGCAGTTTTCATCAGTTGCAGGTAACTTTTGTCCTGATGGCCAACAAATTTTTTCTAAGGTTACTGTTGTCGGTTTAGTTACTAAGGGAAGTGGGCGATTTATTCGTCGCTCTTTATTTAATAATAACGTGTTAACTTGTTGTAGTATCGGCACCGCTGTAATACTGCCATATTGACCTACAACGGGCGTTCCATCAGGACGACCGACCCAAATGCCAATCAAATAGCGAGGATTGACTCCAATCGCCCATGCATCACGATATCCATAGCTAGTGCCTGTTTTATAGGCAAGCTGATAATTATTAGCTAGCATCTGTCTTGTGATCCATGCACTACCATCACTAATAAATGGCTTGCTTAGTAAGGGATCTGCTTGCGTAAATCGTAAAGGACTTACTTGCCCATGACGAGCAAAGGCACTATATGCGCTAACTAAATTATCCATTCTTAACGACGCACCACCCAATATATACGATATATTAGGATCATTACCTTTAGATTGAAGTGGTAAGCCAATACTAAACAGCTTGCCAGCAAATCGTTTTGGCCCATAAAGCTCAATTAACTCAACAGCAGGTAAGTTTAATGAATTCTTTAATGCATCTGAGGCGCTTATTGGTCCATAAAAATCTTCATCAAAATTCGTAGGTCGATAATCAGAACTGATTCTAGGTGTATCTTGCAATAACGATTCAGAATGAATCATGCCGTCATCAATCGCTAAAGCGTACATAAAAGGCTTTAATGTCGATCCAGGAGATCGAAGTGAATTTATCATATCGACCTGACCAAATCGCTCTTTGTCGTTAAAATCAACCGACCCAACATAGCCTTTTACGGACATATCCGTATGATCGACAACTAAAATAGCTAGTGAGTTTTTGGGAGGTAACTGATTTTTACGATTAGCAGCAATATCTTCAAGGCTGTATTGAAGAGAGAGATCGATATTTGATCGAATAATATCAACATCAGGATATTGTTGACTTAACCTGCGAGCTAATAAAGGAGCTAATTGTGGCTTTTTACGTGGGTAAACCCATACTTCTTCTTTTCTAACTTGCTCTATAATATCAGGTGACCATACCTGATATTGGGCCAATCTTGCTAGAACTTTGTCTCGTGCTTGTTTGGCTCGTTCGGGATACCTATCAGGACGCAAACGACTAGGGGCTTGTGGTAATACGGCCAATAAAACCGCCTCACTACGTGTTAACGCTTTGGGCTCTTTACCAAAATATGACCAACTAGCAGCCCCTAAGCCTTCGATTGTCCCGCCAAATGGGGCGCGATTAATATATAAAGTTAAAATTTCATCTTTTGTAAAATGTAATTCAAGTTGTAGTGTTCGAAATATTTGTTGTAACTTTCCTGCCATGGAGCGATCGTGTGGATAAAGTAACCTTGCAACCTGCATCGAAATAGTACTACCACCAGAAATAATTCTTTTATTGGTGATATTTTGCCAAGCTGCTCTCAATAAAGAGGCAGGATTAATACCAAAATGATCATAAAAATGGCGGTCTTCATAATTTAATAACACATCAAGGTAATCATTGGGGACTTCATCTAATTTGATAGGATACCGCCAAATACCATTTTCATCAGCAAATCGCCACAGAGGCGAACCATCTTGCGCAAGAATTGTTTGTGTCGTTTTATTTTGTGTTATTGATAAAGGATAAAAGTAATCGGCAATAAAAAAGCCACATAATAACAAAAGGATAGAAAAAAATAAGAAAGCCAGAATTTTAAGTAGGCACTTTTTCATTTTGTCAAAAAACTTCCGGTAACACTATGTTTGAGTATAAATAGATACCGCTAACAAGTGTTAGCGGTTAATCAATTTGTTTACATTTTAAAAATCAAATTTAATTAATACATACTAGCTATTATTGTTGTTTAGGTTCATTGGGATCTACATTGCGCTCAACAATAGACATTAAGTCAAATGATTGACCAATTGCAAACCGATCCGGACGATACATAGATTCAACATAAGGGTATGGAATCATATAATTGCCTGCCGTCACTGCTCTAGCCAAATAAGCAACCTGCGATCGATAAGTACCATCGCTCACATAGTGATTAATATCAACAGCCGCAACATATCTATCATCACGGAATTCTTGATATTTAATATCATTGCTATCTTCATCTTTCAACAAATTGGCAAGTTCCGGTATTGCCTGTAAACTTACACTACTATTTGTGAGATTTTGATTTTCTAACTCAAGTCCAGCAGGTAAAAAATCAACAATTAACGCATCGTGAACTTCTTCTTTATGTGCTCTAACATCCAATAATACCACCACTAAATCACCCACTTTCAAGTGATCAGGTTGAATTTTGTTACCTTTCAAATCGTAATAAGAACGATTGATAGTTAAAATATTTTCATCACTCGTTGGTGCAGGCGCTTTCTTTCCATAACCTGAAACGGTGAATTTAATATAAAGTGGTTGTGCATTTTCTGGATTAGAAATCGTTAATCTATTTGCTAAATTAGCAAAACCAAAAGAGCGTGATAAAGTCGAATCAACCTCATTTGACTGCTCGTTGATCACAACATTAAATTTATGTGAAGATTTATGTTGTTCTAATGACCAGCCAGCCACAAATAATGCGTTAAGTTCCTGAGTTGAAAAATAACGAGTATCATTAAGCAAATCAGATAACTGAATTAAATAATCAGCTTGCTTATCAACACTTAAATTATTTTCTACCAATAAAGATAAAACTAATGCATTATCACGAATAGCACTACCATATTCGCCTAACCAAGAATAGCGATTATCATAACTTGTAGTAAATACTCGATGCATCAAATTATTATAAATATTGTCAAAACCAGTCAGCTTAGCAGAAAGCGCTAACTGAGCAACAGGTAATGGTGAGAATACCTTAAAATCACTCTCAGTGATCTGTTGATACATTCGATTAATTTCATTACGCATAGGCACAGTTATTTTATTTTGCCTTGCCAACACAGCTAAAGCATAAGCTTTAGTTGCAAATTGCGTATAATAGCTTACTTGTGAATTTTCATAGTAGCTTTGTAAACTATTAAATGCATTGGCATCATAAGTATATTGGCTGATACGGGTAATTGCTGCATCAAGCGCTTTATTATTGACATTATAACCACGCTCACTTGCTTGGATTAAAAAATCAGTCGCATACACAGTTAACCAATATTCCTCGGCACCGTCTTTGCTCCATAAACCAAAACTACCATTATTACGTTGCATTGATAAAATTCGCGAAATACCTAATTGCACTTTTTCGCGTCGCTCTTTATCCGATTCGGTTTTAATTCCCAAAGCTGCAAGTTGGTCTTGGTTTGCATATAATGATGGCATTAAACCACTAATAGTCTGTTCTAAACAACCATATGGATAAGCAAATAGCGATTTAATATATTGAGCAATATTTAACGGCGGTTGATTAGATACAATTAGTTTACCATCAACCGTGTTTTCAATCATCTCAGCTATACTAGCTTCAGGTAAAACCCAACTTTCACCACCATTAATTGCCGCAGCATAATATTTATTGGTAGCGGCATAAGCCGGTCTAACACCGACTGCCCACGATCGTTTGATCTGATAATTTGAGCCATCATCCAATAAAATGCCTGTAACATTAATTGTCACTGTACCTTGTCCATAGCCATAATCAGCAACAACGGGCACTTGAATTATCTGTCTTTGCTTACTATCAAGTGTTATTTTTGTAGACTCAACAACATTTTGATAAATCAAACCATCCGTCGAAACATCAACCTGCATTGTTTGCGTTTTTTCGGTTAGATTATTTAGATCCAGTGCCAAGGTAGCCTGATCACCACCCGATAAAAATCGCGGTGTAGATAATTCAGCAACGACTGGCGCGGCAACGAGCATAGTTTGTTCAGCCTTACCAAAACGGCTATCATCCCACGCTTGAGCCATTATGCGTAATTCGCCATTAAAATTAGGCAAAGTAAGATCAATAACGCCTTCACCGTCATCATTAAGGTTAATAGTTTGCAATTGTTGAGCCACAATTTTAACTTCGTTTAATGGTTTTTTACCGCCTGTGCCAGATTCACCAAGCATAGCATCACCACCAAAGCTTACATTCAAATTGCGACCTTTACCTTCAATTAATTTTCCATACACATCGTAAAGATCAACTTCATAACGTTTACGACCCAAAAATGCGCTATAAGGATCAGGTGTTGCAAAATTAGTAATATTTAAAACACCGGAATCAACAGCCGAAACCAATACTGATACTTTATTATCCTTTTGGATTGCACTTTTATCTACTTTGACCTTTATTGGAATAGTTTTTTCAGGCTCTGTCTTCTTAGGAGCTTCAATGCTCAAGTTTAATTGACGATTTGAAGTGTCAATCGGTAAATAAAGTAACCCTATTGCTCTTTTAATTGTTTGCACTGCCGCATCAGTTGATGGGCGAATAATCATCGCACTAATATAAATATCATGACGTTTCCAATCTTGGATTGGAATTTCAACATCAATGCCGTTTTCATCAACAGTAATATCTTTTTCCCATAACAGACCATCATTGGTCTCAAGTGAAATATAACCTGAGCCTGCCACTGGTGCTTGTACATGTATTTTAGCAGTATCACCGACCGAATAGGCAGTTTTATCTAGGCTCAATTTGACCTGATCTGGGCGAACAGCATTGGTACCATTGGTATTATCTTCCCAATTGTAACCACTTCTAAAACGTAAACTACTAGTAATATTATTTTTAGTATCAACAATTTCAATACGATATGAGCCATAATCATCAGTTTGGTAACTCACCTTAGCTGTACCATTGGCTTCTATAGAAAGTGGTTGTTCTTGTGCAACAAACTCACTTGAATTGTATTCTTGATGCCATCCAGCATATTCAGACCAACTCCAATAATAATTACGACGTTCACGAATAATTCTTGCCTTTAAATGGCTAGCAGCTAGCTTTTGTCCATCGCTATTGACATAAGCCACTTCAAATTCAGCATTAGCACCTTTATCAACTGTCGGACTAGTTTCATATTTATCTGATGACCAATCATAATAAGGTGCTTGAGAAAACAGTGCACGCACAGCAGGCATTTGCTGATTTGGCCAAATAGCCTGGCTGGCATAACGAGTAACAGGACGTCCCCCTGAATCAAGTAAACTGGCCTGCAAAATAAATTTAATAGGAGAACTCAACTTGCCCCAATCGCTAGTATCAATTCCAACTTGTGCATTACCATTTTTATCTAATGTCGTCTCAATATTATCAAGTTGTCTAGCTATATTATTGTCGGTCACATCACCAATTTTATAATCAGCAAGTTCTGGTATTGAATCAATTTTTTTAAGATAAATATTACCTTCTAAATTATTTCCTGCTGCTGGAGCACCATAAAGATACCAACCTTTAACATCAAAATTGACACGTTTATCAAGCATAATAGGCTTATTGGATGCAGCCCTAATTTCCATTGCCATGCGCTCTGGTAAAAATTCTTCCACACGAAACCACGCATAACGGTAATTATCGTCGCCTAAATTAAAGCGAAATGCCCATTTACCCGTTGCTGCATTAGCTGGAATAACATATTGCCATTGATATAAACCGTTAGATTTAGCTTTAGCATCGACAGTAAAATTCTCAACAACTTGATTATCTGGTGACATAACATCAACAACAACAGGTTGCAACGGCAATGGATAACCATCAGCATTACGCAAAAGTGCATTAAAATAGACCGTTTCTTGAGGACGATATAAATCACGAGGTCCAAAAGCGAAAAATTGTTTTTGATTAAAAGTAGAACCCGTTAAATTATATTCGCTTAAATTTAATGCACTACGATCCAAATTCAACAAAGAAATTTGATTGCCATCACTTGCAGTAAGTAATGCATAATCCATGCCTTTTGGCAAAGTGACTTCAGCATAACCTGTAGCATCAGTCTTAGCTGTAATGGTGGTACAATTTTTATTACTATCTCGAATACTTTTGTTACATAAAATCGATATATTTACATCAGCAAATGGTTTTCCATTATCAAGGCCATGAGTAATAACGGATAATTTACTATTGTTATAAGCATGAACCGCAACACCAATATTACTGATCGAAAATAGTGATGCAGGATTTGCATAATCATAACTTCCGGCTTGATTCATAACAGCTAAATAAATCCCTTCTTGTTGAAGTTGCGGAATGGATGATAAGTTAAGTAATACGGTTTCTTGCGAATTACGCTTAGGATTAAGATCAAACCGAGACGTATAAACTAAATCAGCAAATTTATTAATATTCTTTGAATTCCAAGTTGACACTTGGTTAATAAAACCATAATCAGCGATAAAATCAGATAACTGTTCTGGTTTAATTTTAAAGAAATTAACATCAATTTTATTAACATTAAGCGTAGTAACAGGTAAACCAGTCATTGATTTGCTTGGCAACAAAAAACCATTACTAGCAAATCCCACCATCGGCAGGAGATCTTGAGTTTTAATTTCTGCTTGGTAGACTTCTTTTAAACTGTTGCCATTAATTGCAGATAACATCTTATCAATGGTGAGATCTAATTGACGATTCGGTTCAAGATAGCGATGTCTTAATTCTAATCCGTTATCCGACAACTCCCAAGCCCCGTCAACATTGCCGGTTTGGCGATCAACTAAACGAAGTAAATTAGAAAAATTGAGTTTAGGATTTAAAGGAACCGAAAAGGTAATAACTAAAGTACTTGAACCATCAAGAATGACTTCTGAACTATCAATAACAGTTAATTGTTTACCGCGATACTTTTCAACTAATTCTGGTGTGGGGTTAAAGGCTGGTTTTGACGATTCATTTTGTACGATATTACCTTCGTCACTAGGATTGCTAATATCAGCTGTTGTATTATTATCAATAACTTTTGTTACTAATTGTGTTGTTGCCTGCTCATCGCTTGCGTTTTGCTTAGTGTCTTTATTATCACAACCTGCTAATGCCAACAGCAAGCTAAATACAGCTAAATGCCTTACTAATCCCATTTCCTTACCCCATAAATAATAATTATTTTCGGTTATTATTAGCTCTTATATTAACCGCATATTATGCACTGGAGCTTACTTTTTGGCAAAGAATGTTTAATGTTTTTTTTGTTATTTTCAGAAAAATAACGACACAAAAAATACAATAAAATCAATATAATTAATAAAAAGTTTAGGTGATTTTTATTTTTAGGTGTGAGTAATTTTATCTATTAAGGTTACACTTGTGGCAGCTCCACCTAAGGAAAACGCCCCAACTTACGCGGGGGCTTTATTCTTTGTTAGATTGTCCTCTCAGGCACCATAACTACCCCTGAGGCCTAAGGATTAAGAAATAAACGCTAAGAACTAAGGTGTGGTGCAAACAGCATAAAAGCTAGTGCTAGCGAGGCTGCTGTCGATGGTGCCGGAGACCCCGCCGACAGCGAACCGGTAGCTATTCATATAGTCACTCGCCCAGTAGACGCCGTAGGCGAAGCCCGCATCAGCGTAGCCGTACATGGCGCCCCACTCCGTGAAAAACCCAGCCCCAATGTGACGCTTGTAAACATTATTACTAGACGACGGCGTGGCGCTTGCTACACCTTGACAAGAACTGTTTGCCTCCCAACCAGAACAAACCGCATTGGTTAAATCACTTACTTTAGGCATCCGATAACCCAAACTATTACACCATGCTGTTTGATTAGAATGGTTAGTTTTTTGATTACGATGGACGAACCACTGCTTCAACACAAATCCATACCTCACCTCATTACCATTACTATCCCTACCGACCAACTCAAATGTCTGTGGCAAAGATGGACGTGTTAGTGGACTAGGATTTCTTGAGCTTATTTGACTACTATCAGCCCTAGGACCATGCAACGTTACCCGTGTGTTTGAACCAACCCTACTCACCGTTGCTCCTAGACTACCACTTGTCTTAACTGTCCAACTCAACTGACTTGCATCAAGCCCATCTATGCCCAAATTAAAATACAAACCATCTGCTCCTGTTGTTGGAAAATTTTGGTCGTAAGATGATGGACTCGTTGATTGAACTAAAAAGCCCTTAGTAGGACTCCATATGTTAGATGGACCGGCAAAACGTGGGTCGTCGCTAGAATTATTTGTGCCACCATACAACAAATTCGGCATGACCGATGGCAAAAAGTAACAACTACCAGAAGAATCCGGCTTGATGTAATACTCTACAACACCTCCATTAAATGTACTTTTCTTTGGCAAACCATAATGTGTAGTTAAACTCCCCCCTGAACTACTTAAGGTTACCTTATAAGGAGCTTTACATACACTTAATGCATCACCACGATTAACGGCACTGCCATCTTTATCCTGTATTGTTAACGATATATTCCCTAGTCCTATTACTCCATTAACTCCCTGTCCATCTCCATCATCATCTCCCCACTTCCCTTGAATTATTAGAGTATCTAAACTTGTCGTTGTTGTACCCGACGGTATTGCCATATGAATATCATTAAAGGTAAAATTACCACTAGGTAACCTTATCGGATTTGTAGCACTCGATGAGTTAGTTGACCGAGTGATACGGCTTCCATCTGGCAATTCTATATACAATAAATTATCTATATCAGTTACCTTAGTTCTACCCCCATCAAACGTTAAATATGGTCCACTACCGTGAATAGTATTGGTTGTATTTACCGTTAACGCCTCTGTTCCCTGCGTATATGACAACAACAATGGCGCAAAGAACAATGCCGATTTAGATAACAATGAAGGCCTAAACAATAATGGCGGTTTGGATTGTAATAGCGGTTTTAATAACCACTTGGATATCGGCGATAATTTTGCCGAAGATTTTGCCGATGACGGCGTCGATTTCGCTACGCGAAATGACTTCGATGATGAAAATAACTGTGGCGCCCTATTTTGACCACCGTGCGAATCAATAAGATTTAGGGCATAGGTTTGGCAGGCCAGATGCCAGATGCCAGATGCCAGATGCCAGATGCCAGATGCCAGATGCCAGATGCCAACCATGGTAATGCATTTTTATCTCCTTGTTAAGTAATTTCTTGTTTTTTCTAAATTTTTATGTCCGCTCACTTAATTAATGAGCGATTCCTTGCCTGAATAAGCTTAAAAATTATAACTTGATGATAAATAATGCGCCACTTTTTTTGTTGATTTATTGTAAAGAATTGTTAGCGGGTAAGTTTGGAGTTTGTTTTGTTTGGGTACGGTGGTTTCGGACGTTTGGGTGATAAAAATAGCTGTTGTGATCACGTCCGAGTCAGGGAATTAATGAACTGCCCCCCAAAAGTTGGATTGTTTAAATCTACTTTTGGGAATAAAACTATGGCAAAAAAATATACATTCGATTTTAAAAAACAAGTTATTGAACATTATTTCAATAGTAATGATGGTTATGGTTTAACCGCCCGACGCTTCCAAATGCCTGCTAATACAGTTGAATGTTGGGTAAATTTATATAGAAGAAAAGGAATTGAAGGACTAAAACCCGTCACAAAACCAAGGTGTTTTTCTCCAGAGTTTAAATACAAAGTGGTCAGGTATTTTATAGGCAATCATCTTTCACAAAATAAAACTGCTTTGGCGTTTGATATCCACTTTGGACATGTAGGTCGCTGGTTTAAAATATACCAAAAATAGGGCAAAACAGTTTTTTCAATGACACCGAATCCACCACAGGGAAAAGCGGATAAAAAAATGGCTCAAAAAGTTAAAAAAAATAGTGAAAAAACAAAAGAAGAATTGCTCGAAATGGTCAGTGACCTTGAAGTGGAGGTGGCTTATCTAAAAAAGTTGGATGCCTTACTTCGACAAAAGAGATTGGAAAAAAGAAAAGTATCAAATAGTTGATTAATTAAGGAAAAAATACCCCTTAAATAAATTGCTTAGCGCATCAGGTTTGTCGCGAAGTACTTTTTACTATCACGATTCGGCTTAAAATAGTGAATTAAAAGCACTTATTATCAAGATTTATGAAGATAACTTTAGTCGCTATGGTTATCGACGAATTACGGCTGAATTACATAATCAGAATGTCATTGTGAATCATAAAAAGGTGCTACGTTTAATGAAAGAAATGGGATTAAAATCCTTGATAAGAGGAAAGAAATATCGTTCTTATAAAGGTCGTCTTGGTGCTGTACCCAATCTATTAAACCGTGATTTTAAGGCGACTAAACCTGGTCAGAAATGGGTAACAGATGCAACTGAGTTTAAAGGGGAAGTAAAAAACTGTATTTATCACCTATATTAATGTAAATACCCCAAACTTAGCACACAACTCACGTAGAAAATTAAGCTGCTTGTTTTAGTGTTTTATACTCAATCGGTGTCATGTTATTTAACGCCTCATGCGGTCTTTCGGTGTTATAAACGTTAACCATTCTTCAGTTATTCTCCTTGCTTGCGCTAAGTTGTTAAAAAGATATAAATCGAGTACTCCAGTACGATAGGTACGATTAAATCGATTATTTTTAAATAAAATCAATAGTTCTAAGTATCTTAATGCTTTTTATAACTACTTTATTTGTATTAAAAATATTCATCAAAGTCTATAAATGAACAAAAAACAAAGTAACAACAATGCTCTTGGAGCTTTTTTGTTCAAAATTTATCCGCTGAACTTGATTTTTCTGAGTCTTCTTTTAAAGACATTTGGCGCAATTATTAGCAAGAGGATGAGCAACATACCCAATCATAAGGGAAGTTATTGTGCATCTTAGAAAAATAGTTTCACTGATTTACATTTTTGATAGTACTAAAGTGGAATAGAATTATTCAATAATTGACTTAATTGATATAGCATCATAATATGGTATCTATCAAGATAGATACCATGTAGAGGTAAGTATGACACAAACAGCTAAAATTTTTATGTCAGGTCGCAGTCAAGCCGTTCGTTTACCTGCTGAGTTTAGATTCGATGCAAAAGAAGTTTTCGTAAAAAAAGACCCAATAACAGGGGACGTTATTTTATCAAAAAAATCTGATGATTGGTCTGATCTCTTAAAATTAATTGCAGCCACTGATGTTCCAGATGACTTTCTAAGTCCTGAAGAGCGGGCACAAGGAGAGCATGATAGAGATCCGTTAGAGGGAATTAATTTATGAGATATATGCTTGATACTAATGCAGTCACTTGTTTTATTAAGAATAATCAAATTTTTATTCAAAATTTAACTAGTGTGCGAATGTCTCAGGTATGCATATCTTCAGTTACCTTAGGTGAGTTAAATTTTGGATTATCTAAGAGATCTAATTTAAGGCTTGAAGCAATTATTAAAGGTTTTATCAATAATATTGATGTATTACCTTGGGATGTAAATGTAGCTAATGATTATGGCAAATTAAGAGCAAACATGATGAGTCAAGGTAAAGTACTTGCACCTTTAGATATGATGATCGCAGCTCATGCCTTTGCTATAAATGCCACTTTAATAACTAATGACAAGGCTTTTAGTCAAGTACCAAATCTTCGTTTGGATGATTGGTCTAAATAGCAATCTCAAAATTATTTGATATGATAAATAAGAATGAAAGCACCTATTTTTGATGGGTGCTTTCAGCTTAAAAAGATGAGTATTTTGAGTTTGCACTAACTCCGAAGAAAATTGAATGCGATTGTGATGTGTACGGCTCATTCTGGCCAAATCAAGACATGAGTTCTTGGGGAGAAAATCTTAACAATGTTTGTCCTGACTGCATTAATATTGACGCTAAGATAAGAATTAGAATAAGCTAAGATTTTATTGTCGAAATATTCATTAAATAAAATATCATTTACCACAATTAATAAATATTTTTTATTGGGCAGAAATGAATTGCATCCCTCTAAATTATTAAATAAACATACCTCATTTTCTATTTATCCTCGTTTATAAGGGTTAATTACGTTTAAATCTCAGATATTGCAATTTTAACAAAGGCAATTTATGAGAATCAAACAATCATTATTTATGGTCTGCTTACTACTGTATAGCTTGAGTATGCAGACATCAGTTATTATCGTGACAGTACTTCTGTACTACCTCGGCCGTTATTCTTTTTTCCCTAGATGGTCTTGCATTCAATTTTTTTAATTTAAATGTAAGCCAAAGCTCAGCAAATGAGATTTTATTTGTTGGGTCTGAAACTATTGATTTAACATCAGTCCCGTTTTTCGCCAATCTAGGATCCGTACCATTGGATAATTTATTTCGAGCCTCGGTGTATAAATGCCTAGCTTTTTTTATGTCAGCGCTGGGATACACACCAAAAGACATACGAGTTTGTTTGCCATTCCAAGAAAAACGAAATAGCCAATATTTTGAACCATTTGGATGAATATTAAGAAATAACCTATCACCATCTTTTAAGGTATATTCCTTTTCTTTTATTTTTGCTTCTTCAATTTTGAAATCAGATAGTAAAGCCATATATAAACTCCTTATGTTATTAATAAATGAACCTAAGGATAGCTAGTCAAAATTTAGACAAATATTTTGAAAAAATATCTTTATAACAATAACATACTTTTTGGACTAGTCCCCAAAAAGCGCATATAGGACTGATTTTTGGACTAAATATTCACGGAAGATACTGGATTAATGAGCTCTATATTGGAAAAAAAACATTTTATATATGGAAATTACTATATTTTCACACTGTGGTGTGACTTTTATGGAAGTTATATTGGAGCGGGAAACGAGGTTCGAACTCGCGACCCCGACCTTGGCAAGGTCGTGCTCTACCAACTGAGCTATTCCCGCATGAAAGTTGTTTTTAGTGGTGCCCGGGGCGAGACTTGAACTCGCACGGCCAAAAAGGCCGAGGGATTTTAAATCCCTTGTGTCTACCGATTTCACCACCCGGGCTCAAAACTTATTACCAAAAGGTAACTGCGTTTCGAATGCAGTGCATTTTACCCATCTTAATTTTGCCGTCAACTAAAAATTAAAAATTATTGTTTAACTGCTCAATGTTTGTCACTTTTTATGGCTTTTATTAATCTTTCTATAAAAGTTAAAGTTATGGTTTATTATCTTACCATAACGTTATTGGTATTTTTAAAACTTAAATATGGCTTAAACACTGAAAGATGAACCGCAACCACATGTTGTTGTTGCATTGGGATTATCAACCACAAACCGAGAGCCTTGTAAACCTTCTACATAATCGATGGTACCACCAACTAGATATTGTAAGCTCATGGGATCGATAACTAAAGATACACCATTTTTTTCAATAGCTAAGTCATCTTCGTTTACTTTTTCATCGAAAGTAAAACCATACTGAAATCCACTACAACCACCGCCTGTTATATACACCCTTAATTTTAGGTTTGGGTTCTCTTCTTCAGTAACTAATGATTTAACTTTGTTGGCTGCAGCATCAGTAAAGTTAATCGGTAAAGCATCGCTCATATTCTTCTCCTAATATATTGATCTTTGTATTATATACCTTTGCCAAATGAAAATACAAAATAGAAAACTTCTATTGAATAAATTTCTCATAGCTAGCTTGAATTTATTTTGATTTTATGAATAAATACAACAAAATTTTCTAGAGAGATTATCTCGATTATGCTAAACAATTTCAAATCAGAAAAACTTTATCATCAGGCTCAATCAGTTATGCCTGGTGGCGTTAATTCGCCTGTTCGCGCCTTTAATGGCGTTGGTGGCTCACCTTTATTTATCGAGCGTGCAAACGGTGCGTATATTTATGATGTGGACGAAAGAGCCTACATCGATTATGTCGGTTCTTGGGGGCCGATGATCCTTGGACACAATGATCCCGATGTAGCCAATGCGGTAATTAACGCTGTTCATAACGGTTTGAGTTATGGTGCACCAACCGAAATTGAAACCAAAGTTGCTAATTTAGTCACGCAATTAATGCCTTCAATTGAAATGGTGCGAATGGTAAATTCGGGAACTGAAGCGACCATGAGTGCCATCCGTGTTGCACGTGGTTTTACTGGACGTGATAAGATTATTAAGTTTGAAGGTTGTTATCACGGTCATGCAGATTATTTGTTAGTTAAAGCGGGGTCTGGTGCCCTTACTTTTGGTCACCCGACTTCACCAGGTGTACCTGATGATTTTGTTAAACATACCTTAGTTTGTGATTATAACAATTTAGAATCGGTCAAAAAACAATTTGAGCAATATCCCGACCAAATTGCCGCCATCATTATTGAGCCAGTTGCTGGCAATATGAATTGCGTGCCAGCAAAAAAAGAGTTTTTACACGGTTTACGAACACTTTGCGATAAGTATGGTGCATTATTGATCATTGACGAAGTGATGACGGGCTTTAGAGTCGCTCTTGGCGGTGCTCAAGATTATTATGATGTTGTGCCCGATTTAACTTGTTTAGGCAAAATTATTGGTGGAGGTATGCCTGTTGGAGCGTTTGGTGGTCGTGCGGATATTATGATGCAATTAGCACCAACTGGTCCAATATACCAAGCTGGAACGCTTTCAGGTAATCCCGTTGCAATGGCTGCGGGTTACACAACGTTAACCAAGTTAATGGAAGTTGGGATCTATCAAGAGTTAGAAGATAAAACTGCATCACTTGCCGATGGTTTATTGTCGGTAGCTAAAAAACATAATGTACCATTAGTGGTGAATTATGCAGGTGGGATGTTTGGATTGTTTTTTACAACTGCTTCTGAAGTAACCAGTTATCAAGATGTGATGCAATGTGATATTGAATTATTCAAAAAATTCTATCATCATATGCTAAATGAAGGTGTTTATTTTGCACCGTCGGCTTTCGAAGCTGGTTTCATGTCACTTAAGCACACAGAAAAAGAGATCAATCACACCATTGATGCAGCAAGTCGTTTTTTTAATAACTTAGTTTAAATGTATGACACTTTTTATATTTCTAATGAAAAAATTAAAATAGGTAATAATTATATGGTTAACCCACTTAAAGAAGGTGAAAAAGCACCACAATTTTCGTTGCCAGACCAAGATGGCGAGCTTGTAGGCTTGAATGACTTTAAAGGCAAACGTGTTTTAATTTATTTTTACCCAAAAGCGATGACACCTGGTTGCACTGTGCAAGCATGTAATTTGCGAGATTGTTCTGATGAGTTCAAAAAATATAATGTGGTGATCCTTGGTATAAGTACCGATAAACCTGAGAAATTATCTCGATTTATCGAAAAAGAGCTGTTAAATTTCACGCTGCTTTCTGACGAAAATCATGAAGTTGCTCAAGCATTTGGTACTTGGGGCGAAAAAGAGTTTATGGGAAAAACCTACGATGGGATTCACCGTATAAGCTTTTTAATTGGCAAAGACGGTAAAATCGAAAAAGTGTTTGATGATTTCAAAACCGCTAATCATCACGAAGTAGTTTTAGACTATCTTAAAAAACACAGCAAATAGTTCTGATTAAAAGCAGATTAACCATTAATCTGCTTTTACTTCGCTATTGATAGTATTTAATTCGTCTGATTTTGGCCATGCATTTATAATTGCTTTAACCAATGTAGCCAAAGGTATTGCAAAAAATATTCCCCAAAATCCCCATAAACCACCAAACACAATTACCGCTAAAATAATAACTAATGGATGTAAATTAAGTTTTTCAGAAAATAAGCAAGGTACCAATAAATTACCATCTAATGCTTGTATTAATACATAGAAAAACAATAAATAACCAAATTGTGCGCTTAATCCCCATTGAAATAAGGCAATTAATACCACCGGAATACTTGAAATGATAATGCCAACGTAAGGCACTAATACCGACACACCAACAAGAACAGCTAATAAAAGACCATAATCTAGACCAAAATACCAAAAAGGAATATAGACACAAATGGATAAAATAATTATATGCAATACATTGCCTACTATATAATTAGATATTTGCGTATCCATTTCTGCAGCAACTTTGTCTAAAATTGTTCGATTTTTGGGTAAAATTTTTGAGCAATATCCCCATATTTTTGCTTTGTCTTTTAATAAAAAGAACATCATTATTGGTATTAATACCGCATTAATTGCAATAGAAACAAGCCCTAATAAAGACACAATGGAAAATTGCAATAACGAATTACCCGTTTGTACAACTTTATTGGTAATACCTTGGATGATCGAGTCGAATAAGCCAACATCAATTAGTTCAGGGTAGTGTTCGGGCAAAGTGGTTAAGAAGTTGTTAGCAAAATTTAGCATGTTTGGAATATTAGTGATTAAGCTAACGCTCTGTTGCCAAATTAATGGTAATAAAATCATAAATCCGACTAATACAATCATTAAGAAAAGCAGTAACACTATTACAACAGCCAGTGTTCTTGGTATGTTTTTTTTATGCAGGAAATTAACAGGCCTATCAAGTAAATAAGATAGCACAATTGCAATTAAAACTGGCAGAAGAATTTTATTGAAAAAATAGATAATAATAAACAAGCCAACAATAACAGCAATTAGCGAGACGACATGCGGATCGCTAAAGCGTTTTTTATACCATTCTATGAACATTTTTAACATTAAAATACTCCTATTTTGCTGACTTTTTAAGTAATAACTTCGTTTTGATTATTTTTTTAAACCACCCAATATACCACGGGTAATCTGTTTGCCGATTTGATTAACAACTTGCCTTGTTGCGCTTTTGGCTATTTTTTGGGTGATACCATCGTGTTGTCCACCTCTTGGCCCCTTAGTACCAAAAAGGAGAGTACTTAAAAAATTTAGCAATCCACCATTATTTTGTTTATTGTATGTATCATCGTCTATTTTTGTATCGCTACCATTGCTGTTTTGATCGGATTGGTTATTTAACGAAAATCCATTTTTCAGTATTTCATAAGCGGATTGTCGATCTATGGTTTGTGCGTATTTGTTGTAAAAAAGAGATTGGCGAATAAGAGTTGATTGATCTTCTGGCAACATTGGCCCCATTTTTGAACTCGGTGCAATAACATAACCACGTTCAACCATGTTTGGGCGGCCTTTTTCATCTAAAAACGAGATAAGGGCTTCACCAACGCCTAATTCCATTATTGCTTTTTCAGTATCAAAACTTGGATTGGCACGCATAGTTTGGGCGGCTGTTTTTACAGCTTTTTGATCTTTTGGGGTAAATGCGCGTAAGGCATGTTGCACGCGATTACCTAATTGCCCTAAAACTGTATCAGGAATATCACTCGGATTCTGAGAAGAAAAATAAACTCCTACTCCTTTAGAACGAATTAAACGCACCACTTGTTCTATTTTTGCTAATAATGCAGGCGAAATGTCATTGAAAAGTAAGTGAGCTTCATCAAAAAAGAAGACAAGTTTCGGCTTATCAAGATCACCTACTTCTGGCAAGTGCTCAAAAAGTTCTGACAATAACCATAATAAAAAGACTGAATATAATTTTGGCGAGTTATATAACTTTTCGGCCGATAAGATGTTAATTATACCGTAACCTTCAGGATTAACTTGCATTAAATCTTGAATGTTAAGCATTGGTTCACCAAGGAAAAATTCGGCACCTTGTTGTTCTAGAGTTAACAATCCACGTTGGATTGCACCAATTGACGATAATGAAATGTTTCCATATTGTGTGGTAAATTTTTTAGCGTTACCACCAACAAATTGTATTAATGCTCGAAGATCTTTAAAATCAATTAATAATAAACCATTATCATCAGCAATTTTAAATACTAACTGTAAAACCCCTGCTTGAACGTTATTTAAATCGAGTAACCGGCCAAGCAAAATAGGCCCTATATCTGACACAGTGCTACGAACGGGGATCCCTTTTTCAGCAAATACATCCCATAATTCAATCGGTGACGAGTCTGGTTGCCAATTATCAACTTCAATACTCGCTAAACGAGCTTGTAGTTTTTCAGTTAATATCCCCTTTTCACCAATCCCAGTTAGGTCGCCTTTAACATCAGCAAGAAAGACAGGTACACCTATTTTTGAAAAACCTTCTGCCATTTTTTGTAATGTCACTGTTTTACCTGTACCGGTTGCGCCAGTAATTAAACCATGACGATTAGCTAATGCAGCAATAATTGATAAATCTTTACCATGATTTTTGGCAACTACAATCGACTCACTCATGGAATAACTCCCTTGTTGTTTTTTACTTTGCAATTAAAACAGTTTTGTTATAAAAATATATTTGGCTATTAAAACAATTTTTCTATTAATGCTACATATAATATTGTATTCTGAATTAGCAATAGCTGCTATTGTTATTATTCTAACTAGCCCATATAAGGAGGCACTATGTTTCCAGAATATCGAGAATTAATTTCTAAATTAAAAAATACCGATTTACGTTTTCAAAAATTGTTCGACCAACATAATGAGCTCGACCAAAAAATTAAAAACATTGAATCTGGAATTATTGTCAATACCGCTGAAACAATAGAGGCATTGAAAAAACAGAAACTTAAAATTAAAGACGAAATTCATGAAATTTTAAAAAAAGCGTCTGAAATTATCTAAACTTTTAATTAATCGTTTTTTAACCTAATAAACAATTAAACAAAAACCCCAATAATTGGGGTTTTTTATTATGCATTAACTTAAAATCATTGCGCTAACTATTTTATATTTAATTACTTAATTGTGCTTGAGCTTTTTTTTGTTTTCGGCTTTTGATTAGCATAATTAAATTTTTATGTGGTGTTTTCATAGATTATTTCCTTTGTTATTATTTTATATTTAATATTTTGATTTTTAGTATTTTTTGAATACATACTTCTTAAATTAGCTAAGCGATATCAGTATCACTTAGCTATTATTAGTTAATTAAAACCATTGTCCAAAACGTTTGATATAGATACGTTTCATTAATTGTGCAACGCAGCAATAGCTAAATAGGGTTGCTAAAAGCCATGGAAAGTATGACCAAGGTAATGGTTGTAGTCCAATTAACCCACTTAGTGGAGAAAACGGAATATAAATACCAATAGCCATAACTAACAAAGTCATCACAATAACAGGAAATGCCGCCGTGCTTTGCACAAATGGAATTTTTTGTGTTCTTAGCATGTGCACAACCAAAGTTTGCGATAATAACCCTTCAATAAACCATCCTGAATGAAATAGTGATTGAGCTTCAACACTATTAGCACTAAATACAAACCACATTAATGCGTAAGTTGTGATATCAAAAATAGACGATGTGGGTCCAATCCAAATCATAAAACGTCTAATGTTCAACGCATTCCATTTACGTGGTTTTTGTAAAAATTCATTGTCCATTTTGTCCCATGGCAATGAGAGTTGTGAAATATCATACAATAAGTTTTGAATAAGTAAATGTATCGCTAGCATAGGTAAAAATGGTAGAAACGCACTAGCAACCAATACTGAAAAAATATTGCCAAAATTAGAACTTGCTGTCATGTTTAGATATTTCATGATATTGCCAAAGGTCTCGCGGCCACATATTACACCTTCTTCTAAAACCATTAGGCTTTTTTCAAGTAAAATAATATCAGCAGATTCTTTAGCGATGTCGGTTGCAGTATCTACCGAAATCCCTACATCGGCATCGCGAAGTGCTGGTGCATCGTTAATACCATCGCCTAAAAAACCAACAGTATGCCCATTATCTTGCAACAATCGAATAATTCGCGATTTTTGCAACGGTGTTAATTTCGCAAAAATAGTGTGCTGTTCGATCTGTTTTTTTAGCTCGGCATCATCCATTTTTTCAATTTCAGTGCCAAGTAATGGCGTGCCAGGTTCTAAACCAACTTCTCGACAAACTTTAATAGTGATGATTTCGTTATCACCGGTTAAAACTTTAACTCCCACACCATGCTCATTCAATGCTGAAATAGCTTCGAATGCGCTTTCTTTTGGTGGATCTAAAAAAGTTAAAAAGCCACGAATGGCGAGCGCAGTTTCGTCCTGCACGGTGTATTGTGGTTTTGTTTCACTTGCCGGAATATTTTTTACGCCAACGGCTAACACTCTAAAGCCTTCTTTATTATATTCATGTGCTAATGCGATCAAGGCTTGTTTACGTTCATCATTTAATGGTAAATATTCGCCATTTTCATAAACGTAACTAGCAATAGACAGCATTTCTTCAACTGCGCCTTTACAAATCATCAAATGGTTATCATCACCATTTTGTACTACCACCGATAAACGTCGGCGTACAAAATCAAATGGTAATTCATCAATTTTTTTATATAAGCTAACACCAACCTTTTTCATACTGGTCTTTTCTTCGGCAAAACGAATAATCGCTTTATCCATTAAGTTTTTCATACCGCTTTGATAATAACTGTTAAGCCATGCAAGTTCCAAAACAGATGAATCGACTTGACCTTTTATATCAAGGTGATGCTCTAAAATGATTTTATCTTGTGTTAATGTCCCCGTTTTGTCAGTGCATAAAATATCCATCGCCCCAAAATTTTGGATTGCGTTGAGCCTTTTAACAACCACTTTACGTTTTGCCATACCAACAGCGCCTTTTGCTAGATTAGCGCTCACAATCATTGGTAACATTTCTGGCGTCAAGCCAACAGCCACGGCTAATGCAAAAAGCGCAGCATCGCCCCAATCATTTTTTGAAAAACCATTAATAAAAAATACAATTGGCACCATAATTAGCATAAATCGAATAAGCAACCAACTAACGCTATTAACACCACGATCAAACGAAGTTTCAGCACGAGATCCCACAATTGATTTTGCCAATGAGCCAAAATGAGTATCCCCCCCTGTTGCAACAACAATGGCTGTGGCGGTTCCACTAACAACGTTTGTTCCCATGTAACAAATGTTATTAACATCAAGCAAATTATCTTTGTTGATGTTTGATGTTTCGATATTATCGGATGTTTTTTGTGTTACAGCACCTAATGTGTCGTACTTTTCAACAGGAATCGATTCGCCTGTTAATACAGCTTGGCTAACAAATAAATCCCGAGATTCAATCAATCGAATATCTGCCGGGATCATGTCTCCAGCCGACAAGTAAACAATATCTCCAGGAACAATTTCACTTAATGGAATCTCAATACGTTCTGGGCTCATATCTTTATGCGCACGTCTTAGCACCGTTGCTGTTGTGCGAATCATCGATTTTAACGCTTCAGCCGCTTTGTTCGATCTAAATTCCTGCCAAAAACGCAATAATCCACTCAGTGATACCATAGTTAGAATAATGATAATACTGGTTAAATCTGTCTCTTCACCATTTTGCAAAGGTAACCAAAAATCAGTCACAAAACTGACAATAGCTAACGCTAATAATACAAATATAAATGGATTATTAAACGCCATTAATAGTTGTATTAAAACTGATGGTACCTTTTCGCGTGCGACTTCATTTTTTCCATATGTTTCAATTCTCGACTTTGCACTTTCTTGTGTTAATCCTGAAAGGCTAGATTGAAATTTAGCTAAAATACTATCAAGACTACTTTGGGCTTCGTTGATAGCTTTAATATCCACACTATTTTGTGCTTTAGTTTTTGATGTATTTTTTGTCATCATAAGTACCTATATTCATAATTTTGGCAAAAGTAGGCCAACTTATTGTTACTAAATAACAATAAATAATTAAATTTTGTGATTAGCTAAAATTTAGTGCATAGCAAAATTAGCCTGTAAAGCTATTTTGTATAGCTTGGGCTTAGCATTAAATTTAATTAGCAACAGAATTAATTAAGAATTTAGATACAACTCGGTGGTTCTAAATGTTTTTCTGAAAGATGTAAAACACGCACCATTAAACTTTGCGCGCATTGGTGTTTTGAATTTGTGTGATAGCGTGTAAAAAAATACATATCGTTCACCGTTACCGTTTTATCAATTTCGGTTTGTGAACTGAAAAAATGGTTATTTAGACAGGTTCATTAACCGATAATGATGTGTTTAAATTTGTCTCCCCTAGTCTTGGGGTGACCCGATTGAGTGTCCATATTTCTCCTGTAAATTGAACTCTTCACTTTATATTTCAACTTCCCTTCACCCTCGTTTTTAACTTCCAAATAGCTAAAAAAGGAAGAAAAGCTCAAAAGGCGGGCTCTTTATACGCCTTTAGGATGAAGAAGTCAACCCATCTAACAAAAAAAGAAACACAGTTGTTGAAAAACAGCACTTATCGGCGCTTTTATCTTCATTTTCATTTAGAACAGATACCCCTACTACCTAATATAAGATACAATTACTGCACTATTAATTAACGTGAATATTTAAAATGGAACTATCTGAATTACTCCATGATAATTGGTTCAATTTGGTAATTATTTTTGTACTTTCTTTTGCCATATTTATTTTAAAAAAACGTACTCAAAATGACTATTTTGATAATATTATTAAATATGCCGATATTTTAGGGAAAACACCTCAACCCAAATATCAAATAGATTATTTAAATAATATAAAAAAGAAACTAATTTGGGAAAAAGTCTGTTTTTATCAAGCTGGTAATATCGATAAAGAAAGTATCGCTATTTCACTAGTAAATGCTGATGCTCATAATCTTATTGAACTCACTCAATTAGACTTATTAACGCACTACTTTAAAATTACACAAAATCGTATTACACCACTTAAGCCCTATTTAATTAAAGAAGTTGTATTTAGTGGTATTGCATTTATTGTCGCATTAATTATGTTGCTATCTAACGTTATTACGGCCGTGAGCTCACCTTGGATAATTAATGTTATTATTGCTATTTTGACAAGCTTTATCATAATTATAGCTCTATTTCGTTTTGCTATAGAACCAATTAAACGCCTAAAAACCTATTTTTCAATTCTAAAAGATAAGAACTTTTTACAAAGAGCAAATAATGAGTTAGCCAAAATAACCAAAGAGAAAAATAGATTGAACACCGATATTTTAGAAGAAACAACCGAGCAAAAAAAATAACAAAATCGTCAACAAATTTAAAATTATTATTCAGCTAGTCTGTAATATGATTATATTAATAAATAGGATGAACAGTATTACTACTGTTCATCCTATTTATTATATGGAGATTAACCTTGAATATTCAATCTTGCATTTTTTAACTGATTAACAAGATCTAACAGTGATAAATTAAGTTGATGCATAAATTGTTGATACGAAAACTCTTTTTTGCTAATTTCATTTAATTGCAATTCCCAATGGGCAGTCATATCTGGCATCGACATTATATCTGGTAGTGATAAAATCAGATTTTTACCTACCTCGGTTGAGCGAATTGCTTTGCCTTGACGAGTTAAAAATTGACGTTTAAATAACAATTCTATAATACCAGCCCTTGTTGCTTCTGTACCTAAACCATCTGTTTCGCGTAGTATTTTTTTGATTTCGGGATCTTTAACAAATCTGGCAATCCCTGTCATCGCAGACAACAATGTTGCATCGGTAAATGGCCTTGGTGGTTGGGTTTCTTTGCTAACCAGTTCAGTATCAATACATTGCACTGTTTCGCCCTTTTTAACTAATTTAGTTAATAAACCATTACTTTCATTATCATCAATATCGGTTTGAGCTTGAAAGTTTTTAGTTCTAAATAAAACCTTCCAACCTTCATCAAGCATTTGGTTAGCTTTAGAAATAAATTTTCCACCTTGGATATCAACATCAATTTGCAATTCAGCATATTTATATGCTGGATAAAATTGAGCTAAATATTGCGTTGCCACAACTTGATAAACCGCCTTTTCATTATCAGTTAAGTTTTCCATTTTAGCTTTACGCAACGTCGGAATAATAGCGTGGTGCGCCTCTACTTTTTTATCATTCCAAGCTTTAGTGCGTAAAGTATAATTAGCATTACTAATTGCGGTTTGCAATTCTGGGCAATTATTTTCAATGGCAGACTTTACACCTGTAATTTGTTTCAAGTGTTCTTCAGGCAAAAAGCGACAGTCTGATCTTGGATAGGTAATTAATTTGTGTTTTTCATATAACGATTGACAAATATCAAGCACATCTTGAGCGCTCAGCCCATTTTTTTTAGCCATCTCAATTTGCAGTGCCGATAAATTAAATGGCATTGGTGGCGCAAGTTCTTTCTTTTTATTGCTAACTTTATCAATTGTTCCTGATTGATTATTAATACGCTGACAAACATTTTCGGCCAATTTTTTAACTAAAACACGCCCTTCTTCATCCTGGTAAGGCGAGCAAGCTTCGCTAGGTTGCCATTTGGCTTTGAAAATTTCATTATTTTTGGTTTGTAGCACTGCAAAAACTTCATAAAATGGTTTAGGTGCAAATTGCGCTATCTCTAAATCTCGTCTAACCACTAACCCTAAAATAGGGGTTTGTACTCGCCCAATTGATAAAACACCTTGATAACCGTTTTTTTGACCAACAATGGTACAAAGACGACTCATATTAATGCCATATAGCCAATCGGCTCGAGCTCTTGCTAATGCCGAGGTTGATAAAGGAATAAAATCTTGATTGTTACGTAATTGTTGCAATGATTTTTCAACCGCGCTAGCATTCAAATCGCTAATTAAACAGCGTTGAATTGCTTTGCGTTTATCTGGTGATAATTGACAATAATTTAAAACTTCATCTACTAGCAACTGCCCTTCCCTATCTGGGTCACCAGCATGTACTATCTGCTCTGCTGACTTAATCAAATTTACCAAAATATTAAATTGTTTTTCTGTATTGCCTTTAGGCATTAATATCCATTTTTCAGGCACTATGGGTAAATCATTAATCACCCATTTTTTATATCGAGGATCATAAACTTCTGGTGTAGCTTGCTCAAGGAGATGACCAATACACCAACTAACCACATCACCATTACTTGCTTTAATAAAACCATTACCTTTTTGATGAGGTTTAGGTAATACGTCAGCGATAGCCCTTGCTAAGCTGGGCTTTTCGGCAATAAATAAACGATAAGATTGATTAGTTTGCATAAGAATAATTATTCATTAAAATTTCAAACAAGATAAGTTTGAATCAGTATTAATTTTATGGTTTTAAATAAAAAGTCAATTATATCCTTATACCCAACTTTATAAACATTCATAAATTTTCATCCATTTTTAAAGATGCTTTATTACCACCATTTTTTGTATTTAAGCCAAATAACCGAAATAACACAAATAATAACAAGCAATAATATTAACCCTACAAAAGACCAACCTTCACTACTAAAAGGAATGCCGGCTAAATTGACACCAAGCAAACTGGTTAAAAACGTAATGGGTGTAAAAATTATGGTAAAGAGTGACATTAAATAGATTCTTTTATTGGTTGATTCAGCCAAGAAGCTATTAATTTGTTCCATAATTGAAGCTATTCTTAATAAACAGCTATCAATATCGGATACATAATGATTTTGTTGATAGGAAATATCATGCAAGCGTTGGCGATCGTTATCGTCAATCCACGATATTCTTTCAGTCGAAATTTTTACAAAAATATCGCGTTGTGGTGATAACAATCGGCGTAAGACGATCAACTGTTTACGAACGCGACCGATCTCTTTATAAGAAAAAATACGTTGGTTTAAAACCGATTCCTCTAACTTAATGATTTTATTGTGAACACTATCAAAAGATAAATTAACTTGATCACTAATTAAATCAGACATTTGAATCAACCAATCCGCTACATCTACAGGACCAATTCCCTTTTCTAGATGATCTTTTAATTCAGCAATAGCCGAAATTTGTTGATGCCGTGTTGAAATAATCATGTTATCAGTTATATAAAAACGAAAGGTAACAATAGGATCGGGAAGCTCATTGGGAACAAAATTAACACCTTTTAAAACTACTAAAACACCCGACTCAAAACGAATTTCCTTGGATATTTGCTTAGGTTTTAGCAATTCATTTTTAATCAAATCTGGAACTAGATTTGTATTATTTACCCAATTGATGGTTTCTTGTTTAGCAAAATCTAAATGAATCCAAAATGGTTGTGAAATTGAAGGTTCACTGTGTTCATTAAGTGGTAGCGCTTTACCTTTACCATCTAACTGGCAACAAAAAGCTGGATTAGCTTCTAAAAGATGTGAAACAGAAATAGAATTTACACTATTTTGATTATTCATTATCGATACCATTTATTGTTTTCTGAAATTATATACTGAATTAAGCTTAAATTGGAGCCATCAATTACAGTTTAATTATTTTGCTAAGGTATTAAATAGAGTTGAGTTGTACAATAATTATAAAGATTCTATTTGTTGCGGTGATTTTTAATTTTCAGAAAAAACGCTTTTGCTGTTAAAAAACAAAAGCGCAAACTTTCAACTTCGGACGGGGGGCGGCGCTATTGTGGCTTTGCCACAACGGCGCAACCCTAAGGGAAAACGCCCCAACTTACGCGGGGGCTTGATTCTTTGTTATATTATCCTCTCAAGCACCATAACCACCCCCGCGCCGTAAGGATTAAGGACTAAACGCTAAGAACTAAGGTGCGGTGCAAACAGCATAAAAGCTGTAGCTGGCACTGGCGCTGTTGACGTAGCCGTAGTCGGAGTGGACAAGGAACTGGTTGCTACCCGTTGCGTCACTCGTCCAGTAGTAGCCGTTGACGAAGCCCGCAGCAGCGTAGTCGAGCATGAAACCCCACTCCGTGAAAAATCCTGCCCCTATGTGACGCTGGTAATAATTATCTGATGAACTAGGGGCTGCGCCTGAAATAGGAAGATTATCTGTTTTGACCGCATTGGTTAAATCACTTACCCTAGACAATCGATAACCCAAACTATTACACCATGCTGATTGGTCACTATAACGTTTACTTTGATTACCCTGATTGACGAACCACTGCCTTAATACAAATCCATACCTCACCTCATTACCATTACTATCCCTACCGACCAACTCGAAGGTCTGTGGCAAAACTGGACGTGCTAATGAACCTGGACTACTTGAACTTATCTGACTACTACTTGCCCTAGGACCTCTCAACGTTACCCGTGCTACATTTTTTGATTTATCTGTAATCCAATTATCAGCTTGGATAGTACGGTTATCTGGGGATGTGAATGTCCCTGTTAACGGCCTTGTCCATCTCACCGTTGCCCCTAGACTACCACTTGTATTAACTGTCCAACTCAACTGACCTCCGTCAATACCACCTATATCCAAATCAAAATACAATCCATCTGCTCCAGTCGTTGGAAAGTTTCTGTCGTAAGATGATGGGTTTGTTGATTGAGTTAAAAAACCCTTAGTAGGACTCCATATGTTAGATGGGCCTGCGAAGCTGTCTGTGCCATAGACTAGATTCGGCCTGACCGAACAAATAACCGGCTGTGACGGCAAAGTGATATAATAAACCGCTGAGCCTCCGTAAAAACGACTACTATTTGGCACTCCATACTGTGTAGTTAAACTTCCCCCTGTACTATCTAAAGTGACCTTATAAGGCGCTTTACATATATCTAATGTATCACTACGATTAACCGTGCTACCGTTTTTATCCTTTATTGCTAACGATATACTCCCTGTTGCAGTAACACCATTTGTACCCTGACCATCCCCATCATCATCTCCCCACTTCCCTTGGCTGATTAGACTATTTAAACTAATAGATGTTGCACCCGATGGCAATACCGTATGAATATCATTAAATGTATAATTTCCACTTGGTAACATTATC
>NZ_LZHA01000005.1:0-2317 GCF_001690335.1 Gilliamella sp. Gris1-4
CCCTAAATCTTATTGATTCGCACGGTAGCCAAAGTAGGGCGCCACAGTTATTTTCATCATCGAAGTCATTTCGCGTAGCGGAATCGACGCCGTCATCGGGGTCTTTACTGGCGATGCTGTCGGCGGATTCTTCGACAACATCTTCGGTCACATCATCGGCCATATATTCGGCAAAATTATCGTCGATATCCAAGTGGTTATTAAAACCGCCATTGTTATCCAAACCGGCATTACTATTCAAGCTGCGGTTATTGTTTAGGCCTTCATTGTTATCAAAATCGGCATTGTTCTTTACGCCGTTGTTGTTATTGTCATATACACAGGGAACAGAGGCGTTAACGGTAAATACAGCCAATACTATTCACGGAAGTGCGCCGTATTTAACATTTGACGGTGGTCGAACCAAGGCAACCGATACAGACACATTTTTGGCAATCGAGTTGCCAGATGGAAGACGTATCACTCAGTCAACAAACACATCAAGTGTTACAAATCCGATAATGTTACCAAGTGGAAATTATACATTTAATGATATTCATACGGTATTGCCATCGGGTGCAACATCTATTAGTTTAAATAGTCTAATCAGCCAAGGGAAGTGGGGAGATGATGATGGGGATGGACAGGGTACAAATGGTGTTACTGCAACAGGGAGTATATCGTTAGTAATAAAGGATAAAGATGGCACTACGGTTAGTCGTGGTGATACATTAAATCTATGTAAAGCGCCTTATAAGGTCACTTTAGATAGTACAGGGGGAAGTTTAACTACACAGTATGGAGTGCCAAATAGTAGTCGTTTTTACGGAGGCACAGCGGTTTATTATATCACGACGTCACAGCCTGGTATTTGTTCGGTCAGGCCGAATCTATTCTATGGCACAGACAGCTACGCAGGCCCAGCTAACATATGGTCTCCTACTAAGGGCTTTTTAGTTCAGTCAACAAACCCATCATCTTACGACAGAAACTTTCCTACTACAGGTTCAGATGGATTGTATTTTGATTTGGAGATTCCTGCTGGGATTGACGCAAGTCAGTTGCGTTGGACAGTTAAGACAAGTGGTAGTATAAGGGCTACGGTGACAAGTGTAGCAGCTAATGATGGTTGGATTCCTGGTGTTGATAGAAGAAAAGTTGTCGCACGGGTAACGTTGAGTGGTCCTAGGGCAAATAGTAATAAGATAAGCTCAAGTAGTCCTGGTCGAATTACACGTCCAGTTTTGCCACAGACCTTCGAGTTGGTGGGAAGGGATAGAAGTGGTAATGGGGTTCGGTATGGTTTTAAGTTAAGGCAGTGGTTCGTCAATCGGGATAATCAATTTAAAAGTTATAGTGACCAAACAGCATGGTGTAGAAGTTTGGGTTATCGAATGCCACGGGTAAGTGATTTAACCAATGCGAAGTGTGGTGTAGATAATACTTGGTTTCCATGTGTAAATGGCATAGATGGCGCAGCCCCTAGTTCATCAGGAAATTGGCATCAGCGTCACATAGGGGCAGGATTTTTCACGGAGTGGGGCTACATGGACAAATACGCTGGTGCGGGCTTCGTCTACGGCGGCTACTGGACGAGCGACGCAGCAGGTAGCAACCAGTTCGCTGTCCACTCGGGCTACGGCGTCGTCCACAACCACAGCGCTTACACCGATGTTCTCGCTGTTTGCACCGCACCTTAGTTCTTAGCGTTTAGTTCTTAATCCTTAGGGCGCGGGGGTGGTTATGGTGCTTGAGAGGATAATATAACAAAGAACAAAGCCCCCGCGTAAGTTGGGGCGTTTCCCTTAGGGTTGCGCCGTTGTGGCAAAGCCACAATAGCGCCGCCCCCCGCCGCCGACGCTGAAAGTGTCGATGGCAGTCTTAGTGGATTACGCTGTGGCGATTTAAATTCTTGGTCTATCTGTAGTACGGCAAGGTTTCGGACGTTTTGACCTTTGGTGAACAAAATAGCTACAGTGACAACGTCCGAGTCAGGGAATTAAAGCGAATTCCCTGACAACCCACGCTTTGGCTACAGAATGTGGCCTTCGGCAATACTCGTATCATCCTGATACTCGCCTCTACGAGGCCATCTTCGCTATGCTCAGATGTTCAAATTTGTTCCAGACAAATTTGTCCTCCGCCGTCGCTCGGTCTTAACGCACCGTTTGTGGACGCGTTCCCGACGCACCACAAACTCGCCAAACATCCCTGTTTGGCGTGCTAACCTCGCTCTGTTGTCGGCACATTCTGACGCCGTAACAAGACAACAACATAACCTTGAGTGGCTTTTATGAGTCACTTTTTTATAAAAAACACTGCAAAAACCACAAAAAAT
>NZ_LZHA01000006.1:0-3318 GCF_001690335.1 Gilliamella sp. Gris1-4
CCTGCCGCAACTAGCCCTGCCACATGCGCCATATCCACAAACAAATAAGCGCCCACACTATCGGCGATTTCGCGCATACGTTGCCAATCCACCACCCCAGAATAAGCCGAAAAACCACCAATAATCATTTTAGGTTTAGATTCTTGGGCTGTTTTAGCTAACTTGTCATAATCAATACGCCCTGAATCATCAACACCATAATCCACAACATGATAAAGTTTACCCGAAAAGCTAACTGGCGAACCGTGTGTCAAATGCCCACCTTCAGACAGGTTCATACCTAAAACCGTATCGCCTGTATTTAAAAGCGCCATATAAACGGCAAAATTAGCTTGTGAACCTGAATGCGGTTGCACATTAGCATAATCAGCACCAAATAAAGCCTTAGCACGATCAATTGCTAATTTTTCAACAACATCAACATACTCACAACCACCATAATAACGTTTTCCGGGATAACCTTCGGCATATTTATTGGTTAATTGCGAACCTTGCGCTTGCATTACTCGTGGACTGGTGTAGTTTTCTGATGCGATCAGTTCAAGGTGATCTTCTTGGCGCTGTTCTTCACCTTTAATAGCATTCCACAATTCCGCATCATAATCGGCAATAGTCATATCTTTACTAAACATGTTAGATCCTTATCATCAATTATTTAGTTTGTCAGATTTTGCTTTATCGTTAGCAAAAATGGGCATTACACTCATATGGTTACTTAACAACCAAACGATTTCAATCTTTTTTTTGAGGTTATAAAAAATATTTATATCGAGGGATAAGTTATTGTGTTTTTATAAGGCTGTTTTTGTTAAAAATAGCTAAAAACATTAATAAAATCAATAGTCTACCAGAGCGTTTTTTTGTCAAAATAGTTTTTTTTTGTTGGTGGATAGAGTGGGTTGGGTGTGGTGGTTTCGGACGTTTTAGCTTTGGTGAATAAAATAGCCTCAGTGCCCACGTCCGAGTTAGGGAATTTAAGCGAATTCCCTAACAACCCACGCTTTGGCTGCAGAATGTGGCCTTCGGCTCCCCGACGCCAGAGTAAGTCAGACAGTACAGCCGATTGTTTTTTTTGTAATTATATGATTAATTCTATTTTTATTGCCGCCTATACGGCGTTAAGGTCGCGTACTCCTCTAAAACTACAAGTTATATTTTTCTAAACCGCCTATACGGCGTTAAGGGCATTTCTTCTAAGCTAGTTGATTGCGTTACATTTCTAAACCGCCTATACGGCGTTAAGGTTTCGTATGTTTAGTTATTTGATCACTTAGTATTTCTAAACCGCCTATACGGCGTTAAGGTACCGCATCCTGTACCATGTCCACGTTGTCGTTTTCTAAACCGCCTATACGGCGTTAAGGAGGGAATTGTTGCGCTACTTTTGGCATAAAGTTTTCTAAACCGCCTATACGGCGTTAAGGTAGAACTCAAGATTTGATAAATCTTGTTATATAAAGATAAACAACAATTTTGGCTTTGAAAACCCTTTTTTTAAGCTGTTTTTTAATATGTTGATTTTATTTGATTTTAAATTTTCGTTAAAAAAAGGGTTTAGAGCGGTTAATTTGCTGTTATTAGGGCGCTGTTCGTGGTTTTGTTGGTTTGTTTTATGTTGGTGCTTTGCTTAGGTTGTGTAAGTGATTGATTTAGCTTGAAAACGACAAGATAAAAACTTCAATAAAATCAATACTCTACCGGAGCGATTTTTTGTGGTTTTTGCAGTGCTTTTTATAAAAAAGTGACTCATAAAAGCCACTCAAGGTTATGTTGTCTGTCTTATTAC
This sequence comes from Gilliamella sp. Gris1-4, assembly GCF_001690335.1. Classification (NCBI taxonomy): domain Bacteria; kingdom Pseudomonadati; phylum Pseudomonadota; class Gammaproteobacteria; order Orbales; family Orbaceae; genus Gilliamella; species Gilliamella sp. Gris1-4. The sequence continues at coordinate 1,787 of NZ_LZHA01000006.1, forward strand.
GGCGTTAGACAAATTTGTCTGGAACAAATTTGAACATCTGAGCATAGCGAAGATGGCCTCGTAGAGGCGAGTATCAGGATGATACGAGTAATTGCAAAGGGAATTCGCTTTAATTCCCTTTGCTCGGACGTTGTCACTGTAGCTATTTTATTCACCAAAGTTTAAAACGTCCGAAACCTTGCCGAACTAAAATAGACCACAGCTTTAAACCGCCACAGCGTAATCCACTAAAACCGCCATCGACACTTTCAGCGTCGGCGGCGGGGGGCGGCGCTATTGTGGCTTTGCCACAACGGCGCAACCCTAAGGAAAACGCCCCAACTTACGCGGGGGCTTGATTCTTTGTTATATTATCCTCTCAGGCACCATAACCCCTCCCGCGCCCTAAGGATTAAGAACTAAACGCTAAAAACTAAGGTGTGGTGCAAACAGCGTAAATACTGTAGGAAGCGCCGTAGCTGCTGACGTGGCCGTCGCTCGAGTAGACATTGAACTGGCTGCTACCTATCGCGTCGCTCGTCCAGTAGCTGCCGTCGAAGCCCGCACCAGCGTAGTTGTGCATGTTGCCCCACTCCGTGAAAAATCCTGCCCCTATGCGACGCTGGTAGACATTATTACCAGACGACGGCGTGGCGCCTACTGCGCCTTGACAATCGCTTCCTGAATTCCATCCAGAACAAGTCGCATTGGTTAAATCACTTACCCGTGGCATTCGATAACCCAAACTTCTACACCATGCTGTTTGATTAGAAGCGCTAGCGCCATTATTACTCCGATGGACGAACCACTGCCTTAACTTAAAACCATACCGAACCCCATTACCACTTCTATCCCTTCCCACCAACTCGAAGTCCTGTGGCAAAACTGGACGTGTAATTCGACCAGGACTTGAGCTTATCTGACTTCTACTTGCCCTAGGACCTCTCAACGTTACCCGTGTTACCCGTTTCCCTCTATCAACAGAAGGAATCCAAGTTTCATTAGCGGTTACCACCGCCACGGTAGCTGTTATTCCACTGTGAGTGACCGAAGGCCAAGTTAACTGAGTTACGTCTAACCCTCCTACATCCAAATCAAAATACAATCCATCTGCTCCTGTAGTTGGAAAGTTTAGGTTGTAAGATGATGGACTTGTTGACTGAACTAAAAAGCCCTTAGTAGGAGACCATATGCTAGATGGACCGGCAAAACGAGGGTCGTCGTAAGAAATAATGCCACTTGCTCCGCCATACAACAAATTCGGCCTGACCGAACAAATAACCGGCCGTGACGGCAAAGTGATATAATAAACCGCTGAGCCTCCGTAAAAACGACTACTATTTGGCACTCCATACTGTGTAGTTAAACTTCCCCCTGTACTATCTAAAGTGACCTTATAAGGCGCTTTACATATATCTAATGTATCACTACGATTAACCGTGCTACCGTTTTTATCCTTTATTGCTAACGATATACTCCCTGTTGCAGTAACACCATTTGTACCCTGTCCATCCCCATCATCATCTCCCCACTTCCCTTGGCTGATTAGACTA
>NZ_LZHA01000007.1:0-38688 GCF_001690335.1 Gilliamella sp. Gris1-4
CGGTGATTGCTAAACGTAATTATGGTAAGGATATAGATAAAAGCAGTATGGATAGCTGCCTTTATCGCTATCGTCATTTAGTCGAGAATGCCTTTGCTAGAATCAAGCAATATCGTTCAATATCAACTAGATACGATAAGTTAGAAAGGAATTATGCCAGTATGGTATCACTGGCATTTATGTTAATGTGGCTGCCAATGTATTGTTGAGTAATTTATGTACAGCAAAGATCAACAGCCCCTAGTTAGAAACAACAAAACTGACCTAATTGTGATTATTTTCCCATTCATTTTAATCTGTTTTTGTTTTTTAATTATATTGAATTTATCGGGTTGGACGAATGTTATTTATTTGGACTTATTTGATTTTCAACACAATGAATATAGCCATAAATGGTTCATTATATTTACGCCTATTTGTGCTTCTGCTTTACCCATCATTTTGTTTTTATGCGAAATTTACTTCTTAAAGATGGATAACTCTGAAATTGGCTCTTTTATATGCATTGGTATAACATTTTTATTAAACATCGTGCTTTTTTACGTCATAACCAAAAGAAATGGAAGTGTTAAATTAAAAAATGAAATAATAAGTTTTTGCAGTCTATTTTTTTATCATTTCTTATATTTCACACGACAGGAATCATTCTAATATTTAATTTTGTTAAAGGCGCATTAACCTGTTAAAGTATTATATTAATATCATTAATTATTTTAGTTTTTGCAGTTATTTCTCTAATACCTTTTTTCTTTTATTTAAAAAATACTCAAAAATTAAACCATTGGATAAAAATAATTTGTTTAATGGCATTATAAGAAATAGTTTTTTTGTGAGTATAGGCACATTATTGCTTATATTTGTTATGCTGAATAAGGTATTTATTTTTAGTAGTTATAAAACGTTAGAATTTCTTGGTATTGTTAATTTAAATTCCGTATATGAATTTTCTCTTGTTAAGAACGATATGACCATTATGAAATTAGCGAGCAATGAATGGAAAATTGAATACGAGTTTAATGACCTAATTGACATAAAAGGAAGTATTGGATTTCACTTAGGAGATATTTATTTAATTTGCAAAGAGGATACAAAAGAAATGTTTATGGAGTCTTTGCAATATGATTTAGCAAAAAACCGATATATGGCATTTGATAATAAAGCTTATATAACTTTTAATAAAGACGATATAAATATCATAAAGATAAAGCTAAAAAGCAACAATTCATAGAAAAATAGAGACTACTTTATCAAGATGATTAAAAAATATCATCATCTGTGACAATAATATCTGCCTATACACTTTTGGATGATAAGTAAGTGATAATAATAAGTTATAAATTTAAATAGAGAATAAAAGATGGAAAATATTAATACATATTTAAAAGAAAATTTAACCAAAGTAGGAAAAAACATTTTTATATCTCCCAATATATCTGAAAAAAAATTAAACAATGCCGTTAAAGCCTGTAAAATTACAGAAGAATATAATTATGTAATTGCCATATATGATAATACTATTTTTGGTAGCGCTAAAGAGGGAATTGTTTTCACTGGAGAAAAATTAGTTTATAAAGCTCTTTTTACCGATCCTGTCACTATTTTTTATAACCAAATTGTATCGGCCGAGCATATAGAAAAAATCACAGTCAATGATAACGGAAAAGAAAAAAAAGAAGAGTTTATAAAAATTGAATTAAATGATAACACCCTAATAAAACTACAAAACCTAATAGATTGTAACTATTCAGAATTGGCGTTAATTTTAAATTCGTTAGAGGAAAAATTTGAAGCATTTTCAAATGAAGATCAGCTTATTGCATTAGCTGATATGAATGAAGAAATTCGTATAAATTACCTAAAAATCATTGTAAATATGGCTCTAAGTAATGATGGTAAGGTTGACTCAAAAGAATTTTCTGAAATTATTCTTTTAATGACTAGACTTAAATTCACAAAAGAAATGCGATCACAGATTAGAGAATATATTAGTAATGAAAATTCAATCATTCCTGTTGATGATTTGTTATCAGGTATCGATCTTAACTGTGTTCCCAGCCACAATAAATCAATTAAAATATCTCTCGTAAAAGATTTATTAAACATCAATTATTCAATCAACTCAGGAAAAGATAATAACTGTCAATTTGTAGAGCAGCATAAAAAATCATTTGGAGTAACAGATGATGAAATATCACTTATCTTAAAAGCAATAAAAAATGACTATGCAATTTTAAATGAAGACACATCCGACTCCATAATTGCCAAAAACATAAAAGAATTATCAGCAAAAGCTGGAGCAGTTGGAGTTCCTATTGCAGCTATTTATTTATCAGGATCCGTTATTGGCATGTCAGCAGCAGGAATGACTTCTGGATTAGCTTCCTTAGGATTAGGTGGTATATTAGGATTTTCTAGTATGGCAACAGGAATAGGTGTTGCTGTATTAATTGGTGTTGTAAGTTACAAAGGCATTAAACATATCACGGGTGCTAATGAAATTGATAAATACAAAACCAGAGAAATTATGCTTAACGAAGTACTTAAACAGACTCAAAATACAATTACTATACTAATGGAAGATGTAAACTTAATAACTGAAAAACTCAATGAAGTAATTAAGAAACAACAATCATTAGAAGATAAAGCATCAATGACCATTGAAAAACTTCTTGAACGCCAACGTGAGTTACAAAAAATAATTTCCACAGAATTAAAATTATATAGTGATTCTGGAATAGAGTTAAACAGAAAACAAGAACAAATAGTAATCAATAAATCTAAAATTAGCTGCCCTAACATATTGGACACAAATAAGTTGGAAAACATAACTTCAGAACCAAGTAAAAAAGGCGCTTACAATCAAATCTTAAGTTATTATGAAGAAAAACATATTGAAGAAGAAGACAATGAAAATACAGGAAAAACTATCTTAAAATTAAAGGATAATATTCCTGCTAAAGAACTTGAAACTCTGGCTCAGATTTTTCAAGCTTTAGGTTATTTTGATACACTGTCGTCCATAACATCATCTGTAAAAGGTTTGTTCAAATAATGGATATACCAAAAGAAAAAAAACACACAACAGATGTTTTGTTAGTACAAAAACACCAGATAGATAATACACAATTAAAAATAAATGAAATTGAGAATGTTTTTATTGAAATAAACTCTGAAATTGAAATATTTGATAATTTTCTAGATAAAGTCAATCAGTTAGTCGATAGCAATCATCTTAGATCATCTAGTACTCTAGATGAGTTATTGGGAGAGCTACAATCTAGTAAAGAAGATAGAACTTTACATAACAAAACATTGCAACACATTGATTATATTAATTTTAATAAAGAAATGTCATTTGATGAATTACACAAAGTAAGTGTCAAATATGCTGAAAAACATAATATTGATTTAGATTGTAAGGATCCATTTGATGAACTATTAAGCTTGTCGCAAAAAAAAGAAATACAGCAGCGCATAAAAGATGATTTTACCTACAAAAATGCAAAATGTGATAAATATGACTACATGATCGCTAGTACATGTGGACTCATATCTGGATTGATAGATATTTTGTTTGTAGGAGTACCTGGCTCTAGCTTTCTAGGAAAAATGGTTGATGATCAAGCTAATAGAATAACAGAAAAATTTGCAAGTTTAATGGGATGGAACAAAGAAAAAGTTATAGAAAAGGGTGGAAATACTACAGCTAGTGCGATTGGTTTTTTAGAAAAAAAATTTAAAGTTAATTATGATCAGGCTACATCTCACTCTACTGATAATTTAGTAGATCACCTTTCTTTAAACAATCACCATTTAAAAAGTTTAGCTCATTCTCCAGATATTATTGGTTTATTTTTTTCAATTTTGAATCAATTTACAAATACAGCTAGTTTTATTAGTACTGGTAAGCTAATTACCATTAAGACGGAAAACTTTGAACTTCAAGGTCATAATTTTATTGCTAAAATATTCTGTGGCATGGCAAATTGGTTTGGGCATATCATGTCAGATTGGACAGGCTCCTCTGGTACAGTAGGTCAAGGTCGACGGGGTTCTGGTGTTCCAATACCTTTCTTTAATTTATTTCAATTAATGAATTTCGGAGAGTTTGGAAAACATAAACAGACATTTGCTACCATAACAACAAAAGTGTTTGAGGAAGGATATGATGCCAGACATGGTATTACCATGGCTGTTCCTGTTATCATAAATGAATTATTAATCCGTTTAATTTATACAATAAAATCAAAATATTATCACAATAAAACATGGAATGAATCTTTACCAAAAGGCAGTAGTCCAGAAGTAAGAAGAATGCTTCTTGTTGGGCATGGTGCTCTTTGCCTTATTGATGGAGCCGATGCAGCATTACGTTCTGGAGGAAACATCATCCAAATGCTATCTCGAATGAATCTTATTGCTTGGACAAGATTCAGTTATATAGCATTAAAGGAAGTGAATGCTATTTACAAACAAGGCCACATTAACTCAGAATTGGTTGATGACTATTTAAATAGTGAAATTAAATTATTATTAAATTATAAATATTGATGTTGGATCCTATCCTACATTTTGTGTATTTGCCAGCTAGAGAAGGCGGACATGCCATATTAATAACAAATCTCTTTAACAGGAACACCTGCCTCTGCTTCTTTTAAAATAGCGACGATTTGATGTTCAGTCATTTTTTTCATCATTAAATCCTCTTTACTTGTATCATAGAGAATTTTCTACTTTTTTGCTGTACTATTTTAGGGGATAGTTACAAGAGTACTTTAGTGCGATAGGTACGATTAAATTGTTCAATATAGCCATTTTGATAAGGGCTACCAGGCTGGATATAATCAATGGTTATATCATGTAATTTAGCCCAGTTTATAAAGGTTTTTCCTGTAAATTCTGGCCCATTATCGACCCGTATTTTTAATGGATATCCATGATATTCGGCCAGTTTATCTAAGTAACGGGTAATCCTTCCTGCTGGTAAGCTTACTGCAATATCAATCCCTAACGCCTCACGATTAAAGTCATCGATGACATTGAATGTCCTAAAGCGACGCTGATTACGACTACTGTCACTCATAAACATTCACCTTGTTTATTGGGTGCTGATAGCCTTTCTGGGTTTCGTGGAGGAATGCGCTGTTTACGCTTTATCCTGAGATTAAGCTTTAATTCACAATACACCCGATATACCCGTTTATGATTCCATTTATAGCCGAGCTTTCTGATACGATTAAAACATTTAGGAAAGCCCCAGCGTAAATGCCGGTCAGTGATAGCATTCAACACCGAAACAATCACCGAATCATCCGGTAACTTAGGTTGATAATAATAAGCACAACGGCTTAAGCCAACAATGGCACAACTCATAGCAATAGTAACTGAATGATTTTGTTGTAGTTGCTGTGCCCACGTTTTACGTGCCTTTGTGGGCACTAAAGCTTTTTTATGATTTCTTCCTGAAGCTGGGATTTTATGCTCAGTTCGGCAAACATCTGCTTAAGCTTCTTTTAAAATAGCGACGATTTGATGTTCAGTCATTTTTTTCATAATTAAATCCCCTTTTCTTTTATCATAGAGAATTTTCTACTTTTTTGCTGTACTATTTTAGGGGATAGTTACAGTAAAAAGAATGAAAGTAAAGGGATACCACTAAACCGGAGACATACGCATCTTAAGTTGCAACTTCCCGACTGTGATGCGAATAGTTTTTGATTTAGTTATATAAAAAAAAGCTGATTTGGACCTCAAAACAATACAAAAAATAACAGCAAAACAAAATCACTTAAAAATAAAATGTTATTTATTCACTTTTTGGTTAAATGCATTAAGCACCTCTACCGTATTGATATTACTAAAACAAACTGCTTTATCACTAAAATCAACCGATTTAGCACTGATTTGTTCTAAAAACAGCATCAGCTTGCGTTCGCCTTGCTCTAAATAAATTTTTAGTTGTTGAGTAACGGTTTTATGAATAAGTAGGATGGTTGGATGGTGGTATTGTCCGTCATGTGGATAAATAGCGCTGTTATTTGCCGTATAAACAGCTAAACGGTCTATTAAATCATCTGGCAAAAAAGGCGTGTCACAACTGACAAATAAGTTCCAATCGGTTTTGCTACGTAATAAGCCACTGTAAATACCCGATAACGGTCCACAAAATCCTGCTAGGTCATCACTAAATATAGGATAACCTGCTTTTTGATATTGTTCAGTGTGACGATTGCAATTAATCATGATTGCATCAACATGAGGTTTGATGCAATCAATGACATGTTGATAAAGTGGTTTTTGATGTAATAATAACAGTCCTTTGTCGTTGCCATTCATGCGGGTACTTTTACCTCCAGCTAGAATGATTGCAGTAATAGAGGGTTTTTCCATAAATTATTTCTCTTTTACGTTGCGAAAAAACAAAATAACATTACTATATAGCAAAGTTATTGCAAGTCGTAGCGTATCATTTTTTTATGATTGCTTAATTATCATTATCTTCGAAAGGTTTGAAGATTTACTAAAGGTAACAATTATGAAATGTCATCGTATTGATGAAGTAATGGAATTATTGCAACCCGCATGGGAAGGCGATTCTGATCTTAATTTATTACAATTTTTAGCTAAATTAGGTAAAGAGGCTGGTTTTGAAGGTGAATTAAAAGATTTGAGTGATGAAGTTTTAATTTATCATTTAAAAATGCGAGGTTCGGATAAGAATGATGTTATTCCGGGTCTAAAAAAAGATTATGAAGAAGATTTTAAAACCGCATTGTTAAAAGCTCGTGGGATTATAAAAGAATAAGGAGAATCATTAAAATGAAAAAAACACTTATCGCAATTAGTATTTTACTTTTTTCTGTAAACTGTTTTGCAAATGAAAGCCCAACTATTACTAAGGCTGACAGGTCAGCGAATGTATTTGAGCCGATTGAATTAGGTAAACAATATGCTGCGCTACCAACTAATCCATCGCCAGACAAAGAAGTTATTGAGTTCTTTTCGTTTAATTGCCCAAGCTGTTTTAGATTTGAAATTCAAAATCAAGGCTCCCAAACGATTAGTAAAGCTTTACCAGAAGGAGTCAAATTTAAACGCTACCACTTAGAAGATTTTGGACCATTAGCTAAAGATCTTGCGCAAGCATGGGCTGTGGCTAATGTACTAGGTATAGAAGATAAAGCTTCAGATGCACTTTATAATGCTGTTCAAAAAGATAAAACAATAAAAACAGCAGATGACATTAAAGCTGTTTTTGAAAAATTAGGTGTTAGTAATGAAGTGTACGATAAAACTAAAGATAGCTTTTTGGTTAATGCGTTTATGGCACAACAAGCAGATGCGATTAAAGAGATGAAACCAGATTCAATCCCTATGGTTATTGTTAATCGTAAGTTTTTTATCATATCAAATCAACTTAATGTAACTAGTGATGATGCATTTATTAATGATTATGCAAGAGTTACTGCATTTGTAGCAGGGTTAGATCCTCATGCAAAAATAGAAGAAAAAGCGCATTCTGATAAAAAATAAATGGTTAAAAAGTTTAGAAACAACATAAGTTAATCATTTATGTTTGACGTTTTAAGTCCCATTGTACCATTTTGTACAATGGGATTTTTTATTATAGTAAAATTGCTATTCTCGTTCTAAAGCATAAATTGGATCGAGTTTAGCTGCCCGTCTAGCAGGGAAATAACCAAAAATAATACCAATTATGCTTGAAAAACTAAATGCCGCTATAATAGCTATTGCCGAGAAATTCATTGCAAATGATGTAACAACAGAATTAAAAATAAACCCGATGGCAAACGAGAGTACAATACCTATTGTTCCGCCAATTAAACATACTAATACAGCTTCAATTAAAAATTGCTGTAATATGTCGCTTGACCGAGCACCAACGGCCATTCGTACGCCAATTTCTCGAGTTCTTTCTGTGACTGATACTAACATGATATTCATCACACCAATACCGCCAACAACGAGTGAAATCAGCGCAATAGCCGAAACCAATAACGTCATTACCCAAGCGGATGAGTTGATTGTTTCTCGTATATTGTCGGAATTAAAGATGAAAAAATCTTTTGTACCATGTCGTTGTAACATAATTCGATTAATAGCTTGTTCGGCAACAGATAAATTAACATTATCTTTAACACGTACCGTAATGCTTTTTAACGATGTTTGACCTACCATGCGGTTAATTACAGTAGTATAAGGTAACCAAACATTCAGGCTTTCATTGCTACCAAATCCTTGCTGTTGTTTAGTTGCAACACCAATTATTCTTACTGGTAACTGCCCAACCATTAAAATTTTTCCAATTGGGTTTTGATTTGCAAATAACCGTTTAACAGTATTGTCATCAATCACTGCATCTTGTGCCGAGGCAATAATACTTGCTTCATCAAAAGATTTTCCTTGAGAAATAGTGTAACCACGAACCGCAAAAAATTGCTCCCCTACACCATTTACTGTTCCAGTTACTGCTAAATTATTAATTCGGAAATAAACACTGGTTGCAAGGTTAGGAGTCGTACTGTGGACAAAGTTTTGTTGCGCCAAAAAATCTGCGTCTGATGAGCGTAATGTAGTAATTTTATCCGCATTACGATCACCAAAGCCCGATCCTGCATAGATTTCTAACGTGCTAGTTCCTAATGAGTTAATGTTAGATAAAATTTTCTGCTTTGTACCTTGTCCTAATGCAACAACAGAGACTACCGAGGCAATACCAATAATTATGCCTAACATGGTTAAAAATGTCCGTAGTCGCTGCGAAAGCATTGATAGCATAGCCATTTTAAAAGCATCGCGAAAACGGTAATATTTTGCCAGTAGATTATCTTGGGTTCTGGTTGCTTCGATTTGCTTAACTTGCCGATTATCATTTTGTTTAGATTGATAATTAGGGTTAATAGAATCAGAAATAATATTACCGTCACTAATTTCAACAATCCTTTGGGCACTTTGGGCAATATTTGAATCGTGGGTAACAATAATAACAGTGTGACCTTGTTGATGTAATTCTTGTAATATAGCCATCACTTCTAAACCGCTTTTACGGTCGAGTGCTCCCGTTGGTTCATCAGCTAAAATGATTTGTCCACCGTTAATTAAAGCTCTGGCAATACTGACCCGCTGTTGTTGACCTCCAGATAACTGGTTAGGTTTATTGTGGATTTTTTCGGCAAGCCCTAAACGTGTTAAAATTTCGCTCGCTCTTTTTTGACGTTGTTCATTGGTAACACCAGCATAAATAGCAGGAATTTCTACATTACCTTGTGCGGTTAATGCATTTAATAAATGGTAACGTTGAAAGATAAAACCAAAATGCTCTCGGCGTAACTGAGCTAACTCATCAGGTGACAATTCACTTGTTGTGCGTCCTCCAATAGAATAAGTGCCTGAGGTTGGTTTATCTAAACAGCCTAAAATATTCATCAAAGTGGATTTACCCGATCCTGATGAGCCAATAATCGCCACCATTTCACCTGCATTAATTGTCAGATTTATGCTTTTAAGAACCTGTATGGTTGAATCGCCTGCTGGAAATTCACGAACAATATTCTCAAGCTTAATAAGAGGTATATTATTGACCATATTAGAATCGAATCCTTGGGGCTCTTGCATTATTACCACCTAGTGAAGCACCATTAGTGCCACTGACCACAACCATATCACCCTCTTTAATCCCTGATTTTATCTCAACATTGACATTATTATCGATACCCAAAGTAACTTCATGTTCTTCGATCTCATTATGTTTATCTAACAGGTAAATAATGGCTTTATTATTGCTCAATTTTTTTTGAATTGCTTGAGATGGAATGGTTAGTACATCTTTTGCTTCAGACAAGACAATATAAACTTGCGCTGTCATTGAAATTCTTAACACATGGTCGGGATTATCTACATCAAATAATCCATTATAATAAATTGCGCTTTTTGTTGTTGATGATGAACTTAACGAGGTTGTTTCAGTATTAATTGAGTCTGGTGCAGGCTCTATAGCCCTTAGCGTTAAACCATCAAAACGTCTATTAGGTTGGCCTAAAATGGTAAAGTAAACAGGCATTCCTTTTTTTACATTGATCACATCGGCTTCAGAAATTTGCGCTTCAATGGTCATTTTATCAAGTTGCGCTACTTTAACAATGGTTGGTGCACTTTGAACAGAGTTAACAGTTTGTCCTTCATTGACTGGAATTGCAACAATCACTCCATCAATGGGAGAGCGAATTTTAGTATATCCCAAATTAACTTTGGCGGTATCGACTGCAATTTGTGCTTTAACAATATCAGCATCAAGTGCTGCAATATCGGCTTTGATTGCATCGAGTTCGGCTTTTGCAGCATCTAACTCCGATTGAACGCCAACGCCTTTATGAACGAGTTTATACTGGCGATCATAGGTTAATTGATTGTTAACAAACCTCGCTTTTTTTGCTTTACGTTGTGCCTCTAAACTATTAAGTGACGCTTCAGATTGTTTTAAATCATTGCTTTGTTTAAGATCGTCAATCTCAGCAATCATATCGCCTTGTTTAACTTCATCGCCCAATTCAACATAGAGTTTTTTAATTTGTCCAGAAACCTGCGCACCAACACTAACTTGTTTAAAAGCACTAATTGTTCCATCAGCTAGTACGGTTTTTTCAATATTACCTTTGGTAACTGGTGAGGTAATATAATCAACTTTAGGTTCTGAATCAGATATAGCTAAGTATGCAATATAAATAATTGCAAAGAAGATAGTAGCTATAACGATATATTTAATTTTAATCGACTTTAACAATCCTTTTCATCCTTTAATTTATTTGAATTTTTTATATTTTATCTTATTAAATAAAATGGTATTGATAATCATTCTTAATAAATTGTAATAATTATGAAAATTATCTAGTACAAATTCTCTATTTTAGGCTAAAACAACATAATTTCCTGAATTTTTTTACAAAAATTGAAGTATTCAATAAGCGATAACGCGATCTTTATTCGGATTTATTGGTGATTACGCTATAATGGCACAAATTTTTGTAATTGGTAAAGTTAGAAGAACAATGGCGTTAAAAATAACCAATAAATGTATTAATTGTGACATGTGTGAGCCTGAGTGCCCAAATGAGGCAATCTCAATGGGGTTTGATACTTATGAAATTGATCCCAATAAATGTACAGAATGTGTCGGTTATTATGATCATTCGACTTGTCAGCGAGTCTGCCCTATTCAAAATGCCATTATTGCGGATCCTGAACATATTGAAACAAAAGAAGAGTTATTAGTAAAATTTGAGGGGCTTAAGTCTTCTTAAATCAGTTTAATTTAATATCAATTCGAAGTTCTTTTGGAATTTCAAAAGTGATATTTTCTAAAATGCCATCTGTCTCAATAAGCGATGTACAACCTAAGTTTTTTAAATGATCAATCACCTGCTGTACTAAAATCTCAGGCGCAGAAGCTCCTGCTGTTACGCCGATCGTATGTGTGTTTATTAACCACTCTTTTGGGATGTCAGATGCAAAATCAATTAAATAAGCTTGTTTGCTGTTTCGCCTTGCTAGCTCGGCTAGGCGATTTGAATTAGACGAATTTTTAGAACCTACGACTAAAACAATGTCTGCGCGTGATGATAATTGTTTCACTGCTTGCTGGCGATTGGTTGTGGCATAGCAGATATCATTTTTGCGTGGGCTGCGAATATTAGGAAAACGTTTTTTTAAAGCATCTATAATTTGAGCCGTATCATCAACGGATAACGTTGTTTGAGTGGTAAAGCAAAGATTATTTTCGTTTTTTACCTGTAGCTTTTTTACATCATCAATTGATTCGATTAAATAAATACCACCTTCGGGATTGCTATATTGTCCCATTGTACCATCTACTTCAATATGCCCAGCATGGCCGATTAAAATAACCTCCTCACCACGATAACTCGATCTAGCCACTTCCATATGTACTTTGGTTACAAGTGGGCAAGTGGCATCAAAAACACGGAGTTTACGTTGTTTGGCTTCCTCACGGATAGCTTTAGACACTCCATGCGCTGAAAAGATAAGAATTGAGTTATCGGGTACTTCGCTAATATCTTCAATGAAAATTGCCCCTAATTCTTTTAGGCGATTAACGACATAGCGATTGTGTACTACTTCGTGACGGACATAAACTGGTGCGCCAAACAATTCTAGTGCGCGTTCAACAATTGTGATAGCACGATCAACACCAGCGCAAAAACCGCGAGGATTGGCCAAAATAATTTGCATACTATACAGTCTTCTTTGGTTTTTTATAATTACTGAAAATAAATAGTCCAATACCAACGCAGATTGCACAGTCAGCAATATTAAAAGTTGGATAGTGCCAGTCACCAAAATTGACATCTAAAAAGTCAATCACAAAACCATGATAAAGACGATCAAATAAATTACCTAATGCACCGCCTAAAATCATTGATAACGACAAGTTCTCTAATTTTTGTTGGCGAGTGTTGCGGTATAACATATGTACTATCACGGCACTGATAATTAAAGCGATAGCAGCAAGCATCATACGTTGCCCTTCAAAAATGCTAAAGGCAGCGCCAATATTGCGTACATAAGTGATAGAGAAGAATGGCAAAAGATTCACTGATTCAAATAACGAGAAATTATTCAAAATCCAAAATTTACTTGCGATATCAATGATAAAAACAATGATTGCAAATAATAACCAATAAAGTCCATTATCTTTTTTCATATAGTTTGTGCTCATTATTATGTTTCCGCCGACAATCGTCGGCGGAAAGGGTACTAGATTGCTTAAGGGATTGGCATAGCCCCATTTAATTTACTAAATAGATTGCTATGCGAAATGCCTTACCTCGCCTTTGCCGTGAATGTTTTCTTCACAACGTTTGCATAAATGTGATGTTGGCTCATTATCGACAGTATAGTGCCAGCAACGAGGGCATTTATCACCTTGTGCTTTAGCGAGTTCAATTTTCAGTCCCTGAATATCGCTTTGCACCGCATTTTTTGGTGCTTCTTGTAATGGTTTTACGCTAGCTTGTGATGTTAGTAATACAAAGCGTAATTCGTTTTCTAATTTAACTAATGTTGCTGCAATATCTTTATCAGCATAAAGCGTAACAGCAGCTTCAAGTGCACCACCAATCACTTTATCATTACGACCTTGTTCAAGCACTTTATTCACTTCGCTACGAATGGCTAAAATCTGAGCCCAATATTCGCTATTTAATGCTTCGCTTTCTGGCAATGTAAATAGTGCTGTATACCACTCATCTTCAAAAACAAATTCTTGTTTATCAGCCATTGGCAGATATTGCCAAATTTCATCAGCAGTGAATGATAAAATAGGTGCAATCCAACGAACCATTGCTTGCGCAATATGATATAAAGCAGTTTGGCAACTGTGACGGGCAATACTATCACTTTTTGCTGTGTATTGGCGATCTTTAATAATATCTAAATAGAATGATCCCATTTCGATTGAGCAAAATTGCATAATACGTTGTACAACTTTATGGAAATCGTAATTTTCATAAGCCTGAATAATTTGTTCTTGTGCTTCTTTTGCCATACTAACTGCCCAGCGATCAAGAACAACCATATCCTCTGGTTTTACCATATCTTTAGCTGGATCAAATCCATTTAAATTCGCCAGTAAAAAACGTGCGGTATTACGAATACGGCGATAACTATCGGCAGCTCGTTTGATAATTTCTTCCGAATAACTCATTTCGCCTGAATAATCAGTAGATGCAATCCATAAGCGTAAAATATCAGCCCCAAGTTTGTTCATCACTTCTTGTGGTGTCACAATATTACCTAGTGACTTAGACATTTTACGGCCTTGACCGTCAACCACAAAACCATGTGTTAATACTTGTTTATAAGGGGCTTTATTATCAATTGCTGTTGATAACATTAATGAAGACATAAACCAACCTCGATGTTGATCTGAACCTTCTAAATAAAGTTCTGCATCATGTCCTTCAAATTCAGGGCGTGCACGCACAACAGAAGAGAATGTTGATCCTGAGTCAAACCAAACATCTAACGTATCAGGTACTTTACGATAATCATCAGCATCAGGGCCTAAAAGATCTTTAATATCAGCATCCCACCAAGCTTGAATGCCATCTTTTTCAACTAACTGTGCAACTTTTTCAACTAATGCTAGTGTATCTGGATGAAGTTCTTCGGTCTCTTTGTGAACAAACAACGTCATAGGTACACCCCATGTGCGTTGGCGAGAAATACACCAATCAGGGCGATTAGTAACCATGGTTTCAATGCGTGCTTGTCCCCAATCAGGGATCCAACGAACTTGTTTAATTTCTTTTAATGATTGCGTTCGCAGACCTTGTTTATCCATGCTAATAAACCATTGTGGTGTAGCACGATAAATAACAGGTGTTTTATGACGCCAACAACATGGATAACTATGTTCAATAGTTTCAAAGTGTAATAGTGCGTTATGTTCTTTTAACATTTCAACGACAACTTTATTCGCTTTGAACACAAATAACCCATCGAGACCAGCGCCCGTTCCAGGCAAGTAACAACCATTACCACCAACTGGATTTGCCACTTCAAGACCATATTTTTGACCGACCATAAAGTCTTCTGTACCATGTCCTGGTGCGGTATGCACAGCTCCTGTACCTGCATCAATTGTAACGTGTTCGCCAAGTACAACTGGTTCATCAAAATCAAGGAATGGGTGTTTAAAACGTAACAACTCAAGAGCATTACCTTGACAGCTACCTAATACTTTCCATTGGTCGATATTGGCGCGTTGCATCACAGACTCAACTAAATCAGTTGCTAAAATTAAGCACTCTTTATCATTGATTTGAACAAGTTGATATTCAAAATCAGCATTTAAAGCTATCCCTCGGCTAGCTGGTAATGTCCAAGGCGTGGTTGTCCAGATAACAGCATAAATGGTTAAATCAGTATTGATACCAAATTTATTTGCTACGGCTTGATTATCAACAGCTTTAAATTTCACATCAATTGCTGGCGATGATTTATCATAATATTCAACTTCTGCTTCGGCTAAAGATGACATACAATCGGTACACCAATAAACAGGTTTAGCACCTTTAACTAAATGACCATTTTTTATCACTTCACCTAACGCACGGATAATATTCGCTTCGGTATTGTAGTCCATTGTACGGTAAGGGTTTTGCCAATCACCTAGTACGCCCATACGGATAAAATCAGCCTTTTGTAGTTCAACTTGTGAAGCGGCATAATCGCGGCAAATTTGACGAAACTCAGCAGGTGTTACTTTTACACCAGGTTTTCCAACTTGCTCTTCAACTTTTTGTTCAATCGGTAAGCCATGACAATCCCATCCTGGAATATAAGGGGAATTATAACCGCTTAACCCTTTTGATTTGATAATAATATCTTTAAGGATTTTATTAACGGCGTGACCAATATGTAGTTTTCCGTTTGCATAAGGAGGGCCATCATGCAGAATAAAGTTTTTTTTACCTTTTTTGACCAAGCGAATTTTGCGATAAAGTTCTTTATCGTACCAATTTTGTAACATTGCTGGTTCGCGTTTAGCAAGATCACCTCGCATTGGGAATCCAGTTTCCGGTAGATTCAATGTATTTTTATAGTCTGTCATGCTGATTTATTCCAGTTAAATGTGTTGATACTACTTTATTATTGGTTAATTTTGCACTGATCTTTTTCGCAGTGCAAATATCTTGTGTAATTTGTTGTTTTAATTCTGCTAATGAGTCAAATTTTTTCTCATCGCGTATTTTTTTGATGAACGTTATGTCTAAATATTGTCCATATATATTACCCGAAAAGTCAAAAAGGTTTACCTCAAGTATTGCGGTTTTTCCATTAATAGTTGGTCTTATCCCAATATTGGCAATACCGTTATAATGCTGATTATTGCAGATATTTTTGACTTTAACAAAATAGACTCCTTGTAGTGCAGGCTTTTTTCGATGTAAGTGAATATTTGCTGTTGGAAATCCCAATTCCCTTGCTAAAGCATTGCCATGGACTACGCGACCTTGAATTGTATAATAACGACCTAATAGGCAATGAGCCAATTCAAAATCACTATTCAAAAGTGCTTGGCGAACAGCAGTACTACTTATACGAAAATTATTCCAAACAAATGTTGGTATGCTTTCTACTACAAAATCTTGATTTCGCGAATATTGTTGTAGAAGGTTGATATCCCCTTTACGTTCAAATCCGAACCGAAAATCATCTCCAATTGTAATGTATTTAGCTTGTAGCTTATTGATCAACCAATCTTGAATAAAATGATCGGCAGACATATTGGCAAAAGTTTGGGTAAATGGAATAGCAATAATATAGTCGATACCTAATTTTTCAATAAAAATAACTTTTTCATGAAATGAAGTTAAACGTGACGGCGCATTATCTTGGGCAAAAAACTCTAGTGGTTGCGGCTCAAATAACATCACAACAGAGGGAAGATTGAGTTTTTTACCTTGTTTAATAATATGGTTAATTAATTGTTGATGTCCTAAATGCACGCCATCAAAATTTCCCAAGGTTAGAACACATTGAGAAAACTGATTTTTTAGATTAGTTATACCACGGATAATCTTCATGAAAACAATGTTATTTATATTAAGTAACCAAGAATTATACCAATCTTTCTTGAAGATGCACGCAATATAAAGTTAGATTTTGTCGCTTTTCTTCAAGCATTTTCACTGTTTGAGATAAAATGCTAAGTGACTCGGTCATACTTTAAACTGCTGTGATTCAAACATACCCATTTATAAAATTAATAATGGTTTAGTGCTCGCAAAAATTCTTGCCTTGTGCTTGGGTTTGTTTTAAATCCTCCTCCGAGCGCAGTTGTTGTTGTAATACTATTGGAGTCTTTAATGCCTCGGGCTTTAACACAATAATGGGTTGCATCAATAGAAACCGCCACATTAACCGTGCCTAGTAGTGTTTGTAGTGCCACTAAAATTTGTTGTGTTAATCTTTCTTGTACTTGAGGACGTTGGGAAAAAAAAGTTACAATTCGATTAATTTTCGATAAACCAATGACTTTATCTTTGGGAATATAAGAAACTGTTGCTTTACCGTCTATTGTGACAAAATGGTGTTCACAGACACTAGTTAGTGTAATATCGCGAACCGTTATCATTTCATCAACTTGCATTTTATTTTCGATTAACGTAATTTTTGGAAAATTTTCGTAATAAAGACCTGAAAAAATCTCATCAACATACATTTTTGATACGCGGTGAGGAGTTTTCGCAAGACTATCATCAGATAAATCAAGTTCCATTAGCTTCATAATTTCACGAAAATGCGACTCGATTTTTGCTTTACGCTCATTATTATCTATAACTAGACGGCATAATGGTGTTTCAAGATTTTTAGCTGCGAGGGCTTCTTTGACTTTTTGCGCGGCAAGGCTTAATTGTGTCATTTATTACATACTCAAGCGAAAATGAATGCATTATTATATAACACTAATTGCACAATATACAGTTGTTTACAGATGATTTTATACTTAAACATATAGTAACCGGAAGGTTTTTTACATTATATTGTTGACTTCGTAAGAATATTATTACTAATTAGGTGCTATACTATTGGTCATTAAATTAAATAACGTTTAGGTAACCATAATGCCAAATAACACACCGATTATTTTAATTGATGGATCATCTTATCTTTATCGTGCTTTTTTTGCTTGTCCGCCATTAACCAATGCTAAAGGTGAGCCTACAGGCGCTATTTTTGGTGTGGTTAATATGGTTCGTAGTTTAATTAATCAATACAATCCTACACATATTGCCGTGGTTTTTGATGCAAAAGGAGGATCATTTCGCAATGAACTTTATAGTGAATATAAAGCCACCCGAGATGAAATGCCTGAAAATCTTAGCTCACAAATCGAACCCATTCACGCTATTTTGAAAGCCATGGGGTTACCCTTGCTTTGTATTGAAGGTGTCGAAGCAGATGATGTAATTGGTACATTAGCAAGACAGGCTGAGCGGGAGAATCTAGAGGTATTAATCAGTACTGGCGATAAAGATATGGCGCAACTGGTGAGCGATAAAATCACATTGATTAATACAATGAATAATACCCAATTAGATCCACAAGCGGTAATAAAAAAATTTGGTGTTCCACCAGAAAAAATCATTGATTATTTAGCTTTAAGAGGCGATTCATCCGATAATATCCCTGGTGTGCCGGGGATAGGAGAAAAGATAGCTCAAAGTTTATTGGCTGAATTTAATGGCATCAAAGATATTTATAATCGGTTAGATGATATTGAAAAATTGAAGATCCGAGGCACTAAATCTTTAAAACAAAAATTGATTGATAATCAAAATTATGCCGATCTTTCTTATTTATTAGCAACAATCAAAACCGATGTTAAGTTAGAATTTACTAATGAACAATTATTAGTAGGTGATATTGATATTCAGGCGCTATTTGATTTATTTAATTGCTATGATTTTCAGCGTTGGCAAAAAGAGTTAATGGCTGGTACCTTTTTAAATCGGCAGAAAAATAAAATTGCAGAAGGTGATGACTTTTTATTTGCTCAAGAAGAACAAACAACGTCACTAAACAAAGGAATTGATTACCAGTGTGTTTTAACTGAAAAACAATTAGATGAATGGATCGCAAAATTAACAAATAGCGGGCAATTTGCTTTTGATACCGAAACAGATAATGTTGATCATGTGCATGCTAAATTAATTGGTATATCATTTAGTGTTGAACCTCACCAAGCGGCTTATATTCCACTTGCTCATCAATACTTAGGTGTTCCTAAACAGTTACCACTAGAGAATGTATTAGCTAAATTAAAACCAATATTTGAAAATCCAGAAATCAAAAAAATTGCCCAAAATGTAAAATTTGATTATAGCGTGCTAGCAAATTATGGCATAACTATACAAGGGATTGCGTTTGATACTATGATTGAATCTTATGTATTAAATAGTACTGACCGTCATGATCTGGATAGTTTGTCCAATCGGTATTTGGATCATAAAACCATTACTTATGATGAATTAACCAAATTTGATAAAATTCAGGTTACTATTGATAGCATTGATGTGGAAAAAGCCACACAATATGCTGCTGAAGATGCTGATGTTACCTTACAATTGCATAATAAATTCTGGCCAGATCTTGAAAAAGATCAAAAATTAAAAGCTCTATTCACAGATATTGAAATGCCTCTCACCACTTTGATAGCAGAAATGGAACGAACAGGCGTCTTGATTGATCCTAAGCTATTAAATAAACACTCCAGTGAATTAAGAAAGAAATTAAAAGAAATTCAAGAAACGTTACAATTGTTGGCAGGTGAAAAATTTAATCCAGCATCACCTAAACAGATTCAAGCTCTTTTATTTGATAAACATCAATTACCGGTTCTTAAAAAGACACCAAAAGGTGAGCCATCAACCAGTGAAGATGTTTTGAGTGAGCTAGCTAATCAATACGAATTGCCACGCATGATCTTGCTTTATCGTAGTTTAGCTAAGTTAAAAAATACCTATACCGATAAATTGCCATTGATGGTTAGTCCTATCGATCATCGTATTCATACCAATTATAATCAAATCGGTACTGTAACTGGACGATTGTCGTCAAATGAGCCAAATTTACAACATATCCCAGTGCGTAATGAAGAAGGACGACGAATTAGGCAGGCATTTATTGCACCAAAAGGTTACAAGATTATTTCTGCCGATTATTCGCAAATTGAATTACGGATCATGGCGCATCTATCACAAGATAAAAGTTTACTTGATGCTTTTTCTCATGATAAAGACATTCACCGTGTTACGGCTAGTGAAATTTTAGGTAAAACTGAATCTGAAGTAACTTCTGAAGAGCGAAGACGTGCAAAAGCGGTTAATTTTGGATTAATTTATGGTATGAGCGCCTTTGGTTTATCTAAACAAATTAATGTTGCGCGTAAAGAAGCTCAGTTTTATATCGATCGTTATTTTGAGCGCTATCCGGGTGTTCAAGCTTATATGGACCAAATTCGCCAACAAGCTGCAGAACAAGGTTATGTTGAAACCCTATCTGGTCGACGTTTGTATCTTCCTAAAATTAAATCTGGAAGCGCCATTGAACGACGCGGTGCTGAGCGTGCAGCCATTAATGCCCCAATGCAAGGTACAGCGGCTGATATTATTAAAACAGCAATGATTAAGGTAAGTGAATGGATAAAAAGCTTACCTGTAGATAATATTAGAATGGTTATGCAAGTACACGATGAGTTAGTATTTGAAGTAAAAGAAGAATTAGTTGAGCAATATAAAGCTCAGATAAAATCGATCATGGAAAATTGTTACCAACTATCTATACCATTAAAAGTGGATGTAGGTTTCGGTAATAATTGGGATGAAGCACATTAATTATACTAAATTCGTACTAAATAATTCAGCCTTATCTGTCTAGTTAAGGCTGATATTATACTTAAACATATACTTTCCTTAAACTTTTTAACAAGTTAAATTAACCTGTTAACTATAATGGAACTATTGCCGAAACCTTTCGGCGTGTTAGAATAAGCAACTAAATTGAATTGATACAAACATATTATTCTGCTTGTTAATATATGGCAGAATCAAAGGAAATGGTGCTGGTATTCATTTCGTTGTTAAAGCTCTATTTTCGTTATTATTAGGATTATTTCATGAAAATCAAAACCCGTTTTGCACCTAGCCCAACAGGCTATTTACATGTAGGTGGTGCTCGTACAGCACTTTATTCTTGGCTCTATACTCGCCATGCAAAAGGTGCATTTGTATTACGCATTGAAGATACCGATCTTGAGCGCTCAACGCCTGAAGCGATTGAAGCAATAATGGAAGGTATGAATTGGTTAAAATTATCATGGGACGAAGGTCCTTATTATCAAACTAAACGCTTTGATCGTTATAATCAAGTCATCGATGAAATGTTAGCCAAAGGCACAGCTTATCGTTGCTACTGTTCTAAAGAACGTCTTGAAAAATTGCGTGAAGAGCAGATGGCAAAAGGTGAAAAAGCGCGTTACGATGGGCATTGCCGTTGTGCTTCAGTACAACAAGAGCATACACATGATGAGCCACATGTTGTTCGTTTTGCTAACCCTACTGATGGCACCGTTATTTTTAATGATTTAATCCGTGGTCCAATTGAGATTGCTAATAAAGAGCTTGATGATCTTATTATTCGCCGCACTGATGGTTCACCAACTTATAATTTCTGTGTCGTTGTTGATGATTGGGATATGGAAATTACCCATGTTATTCGTGGTGAAGATCACATCAACAACACACCACGCCAGATCAATATCCTAGAAGCATTAGGAGCGCCAATTCCTAAATATGGTCATGTATCAATGATTTTAGGGGATGATGGACAAAAATTATCTAAACGTCACGGAGCGGTTAGTGTCATGCAATATCGTGATGATGGTTATTTGCCCGAAGCATTACTTAACTATTTAGTGCGTCTTGGTTGGTCACACGGTGATCAAGAGATATTTTCTGTTCCGGAAATGATTAGTTATTTTTCATTAGATGCGGTTAGTAAATCAGCCAGTGCCTTTAATACAGAAAAATTACTTTGGTTAAATCACCATTATATCAACCATCTTGATGCGGATTATGTTGCTCAACATTTGATTTGGCATATGAACCAACAAGGATATGATTTATCACAAGGTCCTGATCTTATCACTATTATTAAGTTATTTGGTGAACGTTGTAAAACGCTTAAAGAGATGGCTGAATCATGTGCTTATTGCTATCGAGATTTTGAAGATTATGATGCCGATGCGGCTAAAAAACATTTGCGCCCAGTCGCCAAAGAGCCATTAGAAACAATTAAAGCAAAAATTGAAGCTATTGCTGACTTTGATTGGCAAATTGATAAAATTCATCATGCGATTGAAGCAACTGCAACCGAGCTTAATGTTGGTATGGGTAAAGTTGGCATGCCATTACGCGTTGCTGTAACAGGTATCGGGCAATCGCCATCGGTTGATGCAACTGTTTTTGCGGTAGGCAAAAAACGAGCGCTTGCTAGAATTGATAAGGCTTTGGCATATATTAATCAACGTGAGCAATCTCAAAATTAATATATTTATTGCAGGGAAATCCCTGCAACCCTTTTTGTCAAAGTGAGAACTTCTATGGTTCGCTTAAAAAAACGCTATTGGATCTTACTCTGTATCTTATTTTTCCTCATACTGTTTTGCTTGTTTGGGTGGCATTATTGGCAGACTTTCAAGCAGAAAAATGGGATTATTGTCGATTGGCATGGTGCTAGCGTTGGCTTTAAAGGTCTTACTTTTGACGAACTTACTGTCAGTAAACCATCCCAAGTTTCTATAACTGCTAAAAATTTATCAATTTCATTATCGCAGTTAACTGCAAATAATTTAGATATCTATTGGCAACCCAATGAATCTGAAATAGCTTTAGAAACTATTGAAAATACGGTTGATACAACGACCGAAACGCTTAATCAATCTGATCCCGATCTCTCTTTGATTTCAACTATTATTTATTGGTTACCTAAAACGATTCATATAGATACACTGCGACTTTATGAACAAAATAAAGCGAGATTAGATTTAAAAGTTGATATAAGTAAACAGCAAGAAGCAATACAACTTAATTTATCAACCAATACCCAAGAAATAACACAATTGTCTGCCACTTTATTGTTTAATCAACAGGCTTTGCGGATTGACATACAAAACGGCCTTTTTAAAACATCCCTAAATCAATTTGGTTTACAAAATAGTAATTTAGTATTACCGTTTACTGGTTGGCTATCTAGTCATCAATTGGAATTAACAACTTCGGATAAAGCATCAATTAGTTTAGAAAAAGCAAATCTTTCTGATGATTTAATCCTTGGTTCTTCCAATGGGGATTTCAATATTCAACTTAAATCAAACATTCCATTTGATAGTAACCAACTATCTGCTATAGCAACATTAACCATTAATAAACTCAATGGTATTTATAAAACTAGTGAAATCAAATCGGTTACAGGCGATATCAATATTATTATCAAAGATAACCAATTTACTATTTCAACACCGGCATTAAATATTCAAGAAGTAAATATGGGGATCGCTTTTGAAAAGATTAAATTAGTTGGAAACTATTTAGCTTCGTTTAAAGCACCAAACAAAGGAACGGTTACATGGAAAAAAGCTCAAGCTAATATCTTCTCTGGTTTGGTTTTTATTGAAGAAAATAAATTGAATTTAGCTAAATTACCCCAACAATTTAATTTAAGGTTAAAACAGATACAACTAAAAGATATTTTTAAGCAATATCCTTCTGAAGGGCTTGCTGGTGATGGTGCAATTGATGGTGTTTTACCTATTACGCTATCAGAGATAAACAAAAAGGGTGAAACAGCTTTAAAATTTGTCATTAAAAATGGCAAGTTAGTTACGATCAACGAGGGTTATTTACAATTTGAAAATTCTGCCCTCAAAAGCTATGGGCAAAATAACCCCAATATGAAAATACTCACTGATATTATTAAAAATTTTCATTATACTAAGTTACAAGGCGCAGTTGATTACGCTAATGACATTGCCAAATTAAAATTGAATATTCAAGGCAGTAATTTGGATGTCGAAAATGGCAAAGCGGTTAATTTAAATATCAACCTTGAAGAAAATATGACTAAATTGCTCATGAGTTTACAGTTATCCGATCAAATTAGTGAGCCAATCCGTAAACGTATTGAAGCTTATTTAAAAAATAAATCTTCAAAATAAGGGGTTATTTTATGGTACGAAATGTTATTGCAATTATAATATTAGCAGGTGTATTAACGGGTTGTTCACCGACTGTTAAAGTTCAAGCACCGAGTGAACCAATTAATATCAATTTAAATGTTAAGATAGACCATGAAATTAATATTAAGGTTGATAAAGCGTTAGATAATATAATCAATAAATCTGGATTATACTAATTGATAGATTTTATTTTTATCTGTCTTTTTGATTATAAGTATTAAAAACCCATACTCACATTTAAATAAATAAAATATGATGTATTTATTAAGGAGTCTGTTATGAATATCTGTAAAAAAGCAACCTTGGCATTATTTTCAGTTATGTTATCTTTTTCTGCGCTTGCATTAAATTTGGATCAAGCAATGGATTCATTAAGTCAAGCCAAAGCTCAAGGGATAGTTGGTGAACAGGCTGATGGTTATTTAGGTGTAGTGAAAAACGAAGGTAACGCTTCTGAAATTGCGCAATTAATTAATCAGGCTCGTAAAGAACAATACCAAAAAGTATCAGCTGAAAGTAATGTCCCTTTAAGTGAAGTAGAAAAAAAGGCCGGTAGTAAAGCGCAAGAAAAGACCCCAGCAGGTCAATATATAAAGCGACAAGGCCAATGGTTAAAAAAATAATTGCTACTTTTTTCAGTAGTAAGAAAAGTATAATCACATTATGCTTTAATTGTGTATAAATAATGTGTATTCTGTTTGTTTAAATATTTGTTTTATGTTTAACAAAATAAAAAAATTTATCTAGTTAGTTTTTACTTGTAACAGTATCGCTTATGCGATTTGAAATGGAGAAAATCAATGTGTTCGATTTTAGGTATTCTTGATATTAAATCAGATCCAGAACAGCTACGAACAAAAGCATTAGAGCTATCATGTCTACAGCGTCATCGTGGTCCTGATTGGTCTGGTATCTTTGCGTCTGATAAAGCAATTCTTGCTCATGAACGTTTATCAATTGTAGATGTTAATACAGGATCTCAGCCTCTTTATAATAAAGATAAAACCCTAGTTTTAGCGGTAAATGGCGAAATTTATAATCATCAAGAACTCCGAAATCAGTACAAAGATCGTTATGAGTTTCAAACAGGTTCTGACTGTGAAGTGATTCTTGCTTTATATCAAGAAAAAGGTATTGATTGCCTTGATGAATTACAAGGTATGTTTGCTTTTATCCTTTATGATATCAATAAAGGCAGCTATTTTATTGGCCGTGACCATATTGGTATTATTCCAATGTATACAGGTCATGATGAAAATGGCACATTTTATGTTGCCTCTGAAATGAAAGCATTAGTGCCTGTTTGTAAAACAATTGAAGCTTTCCCTCCGGGATGCTATCTATCTAGTACCGAAGGTGAAATCAAAACGTATTACAAACGTGACTGGATGGATTACGAAAATGTGAAAGACAATAAGACGGATATTAATGCACTGCGTGTTGCATTAGAAGAGTCTGTAAAAAGTCATTTAATGTCTGATGTGCCATATGGTGTTTTATTGTCAGGTGGACTTGATTCTTCCGTCATTTCAGCGATCACTAAAAAATTCTCAGCACGTCGTGTTGAAGATCACGAAAAATCAGAAGCATGGTGGCCACAGTTACACTCATTTGCTGTAGGTTTAAAAGGTGCTCCAGATCTAAAAGCTGCACAAGCGGTTGCTGATCATCTAGGTACAGTTCACCACGAAATTAACTTTACCATTCAAGAAGGTATTGATGCGATTCGTGACGTAATTTATTTCATTGAAACTTATGATGTCACCACAATCCGTGCTTCAACACCAATGTATTTAATGGCACGTAAAATCAAAGCAATGGGAATAAAAATGGTACTTTCTGGTGAAGGTGCTGATGAAGTGTTCGGCGGTTACCTCTATTTCCACAAAGCGCCAAATGCTAAAGAGTTCCATGAAGAAACCGTACGTAAATTAGCAGCACTACATATGTATGATTGTGCACGTGCGAATAAAGCAATGGCGGCTTGGGGCGTTGAAGCTCGAGTCCCATTCCTTGATAAAAAATTCTTAGATGTCGCAATGCGCATTAATCCAAAAGATAAAATGTGTGGTAGCAATGGCAAAATGGAAAAACATATTGTCCGTGAAGCATTTGAGTCTTACTTACCTGCATCTGTTGTTTGGCGTCAAAAAGAACAATTCTCTGATGGTGTTGGTTACAGTTGGATTGATACATTAAAAGAAATTGCAGAAAGTAAAATTACTGATCAGCAATTAGAAAATGCAAAATTCCGCTTCCCATATAATACGCCAACTTCGAAAGAAGCTTATATGTATCGTGAAATTTTCAATGAACTATTTCCAGTTGAAAGTGCGGCTCATTGTGTACCTGGTGGTCCAACTGTTGCATGTTCAACTGCTAAAGCAATTGAATGGGATGAATCATTTAAGAACTTAAACGATCCATCTGGGCGTGCGGCGGTTGGTGTTCATAACGACGCTTATAAAAAATAATTGATTGCATTTAGCAAATGATAAAAAAGGGCATTATTGCCCTTTTTTATTGATTGAATTAACGTAAATGATAACTTTTTTGATAGTTAATATTATATTTCTAATCTCCTCAATATTTATCTAACACCTTCTATACTAAGAAGATTTTTCACTTGTTGAATGCAGTATGTTTTTTAGAAAATATTTGTTCAATATGTGATCTAAATTCACTTTTTTCTAAAATTAATAAACTATACTAAATGTTACCAGTCACATGATGGTTAAACAGAAAGTAAATTATATTTATTTTCTAATAAATAAATTTATAAGGGTGAAAGATATATTAATTAGGAGCATTGAGTGGAAAATTATAAAATTGCAGTAATCAACTCAAGTAGTTTTGGGAAATACTTTCCTGAGCATTTAAAGCGATTAGAAAAAATAGGTGAAGTAAAACATTTCACTTTTGATAATAACATTTCAGGAAAGGAACTAGCTGATGCATTGCAAGGATACAATATATTTATAGCAAGCGTTAGGCCATTTTTTAATAAAGAGTTTTTTGATAATAAAAAAGATCCTTTATTTTTACTTTCTCGTCATGGAATCGGGTTTAATAACGTTGACGTTATTGCTGCCAAAGAACACGGTACGATTGTTACTATAGTCCCTCCTTTAGTTGAACGTGATGCTGTTGCTGAAAATGCAGTAACGAATTTACTAGCATTAATTAGACAAACAGTTCAATCTCAAGCTGCAGTTAAGTCAAATGAATGGAAAAAAAGAGCCTCTTTTTTAGGTATTAATGTTACTGGTAAAGTTGTTGGAGTTATTGGTTGTGGCAACATTGGTAGTCGAGTAGCAGAAATATTTAAGCATGGTTTTAATGCTCGACTACTCGTTGTTGATCCTAAAGTTAATAAACAATGGGCGAGTAAAAATAATATTGAAATTGTTGATTTAGATTATTTACTCCAAAATTCAGATATTATCTCTTTAAACGCATCATTAAATGAAACCAGTTACCATATTTTAAAAGAGCACCAATTTTCTTTAATGAAGAAAGGTGTTTATATCACAAATACTGCACGAGCTGAATTGATTGATGAAAGTGCATTATTAAAAGCACTTGATAGTGGAATTGTAGCTGGGCATGCAACAGACGTAATGTATGTTGAACCATCATACAACGATAATCCTTTAGTTAAACATCCAAAAGTACTTGTTACACCACATACCTCAGCTTATGCAATTGAATGCCTACAAGGAATGGGAGAAAAATGTGTACAAGATGTAGAAAATTTTGTTAATAAATTAGAACTACAATCAGTTGTTTCTTAATTATTTTTTTAATTTTTAAGTAATAATAAAAACATTAAGGAGTTTATATATGCAAGAAATGCATGTAACGTTTCTTCAAGCTGCCATCATTTCTGTATGGGTTGCGATGGTAATGTCTAGGGGGTTAGGAGGTGCAACATTAACATTAAGATTTACCCCAATGATGACAGGTTTAATTGTTGGGATAGTTTTTAATGATATTCCAAATGCAATGATAACAACTGCGGCAATACAGTTGATTTATATGGGAGTATTTTCTCCTGGTGGTCAAATGCCATCAGAACCTTCTATTGCCACGGCAGTTGCTGTTCCAGTAGCATTACTCGGAAAAATGGAGCCCACTGCTGCTGTTGCGGTCGCTGTACCTGTTGGTTTATTAGGATCTTACTTGTATCAACTAAGATTTTTCTTTAACACTATGATTATGAAATTAACAGAAAAATATGCGCAAGAAGCAAATAGTTCAAAATTAACATTTTCTATAATCATACTACCAATCATTTGTAGTTGTGCTCTATTTATACCATTTATGTTTGTCGCATTATATTTTGGCGCACCGATTATTGCCGATGTGATTAAATCAAATGCGGGCGGACTTGTTTTCCATATCCTTAACGTCATTGGTGGTGGGCTGGCAGCTGTTGGTATTGCATTAACCATTTATGTGATTGGTAAAAAGAGTTACATCATATTCTTCTTATTGGCTTATTTTTTAGCGGTAATTACAAAACCACTCAACATAACAATGGTAACTTACGCAATTGTTGGCGCTATTGTTGCATTTATTTTTGTCTTGGCAAAAAGTGAAGCGGTAAACTCTGCGGCAGACCAACCTAGAAATAATGCCAATAATAATGAAGATGATGATGATTATTAATCTATAGATATTCGATTAATAAATTAGATAGAGGAATTTTATAATGACAGAAATCGTACAAGAAAGTATTGATCTAAAGCCAGAAACAATCACTAAAAAGGATATCACTATTGCGTGGTTACGATGGTATTATGCAAATGAAATCCCACACTCATTTGATCGTTATCTTGCGGCATCTTTAATGTGGGGATTAATGCCAATCCTAAAAAAACTATATAAATCAAAAAGTGAACTGGCTGCGGCTTACCAAAGACATTTATTGTTCTTTAACACTCAAATAACTTGGGGTGGGGGAACGATTTCGGGGATAATGGCCTCACTTGAGTCTGTAAGAGCTGACGAAGTTTATAACAAGAAACCAATTAGTATCGATAATGATGTACTTTATAATACCAAAGCGGGGTTAATGGGCGCTTTAGCTGGTATTGGCGATGCTATTGACTCAGGCACAGTACAATATATTTTTATCGCAATTGCACTACCTTGGGCACAAGAAGGTTTAGCAATTGGAGCATTATTTCCTTTCTTTGCCTTTGTAGTTTATCAACTTTTTGTTGGATATTATTTTGCTCAATTAGGATTTAAGTTAGGGAAAAACGCTGCAACAGAAGTTGTTGGTAATAAAATGCAGATGCTTATCGAAGGCTTATCTATTTTAGGTTTGTTTATGATGGGTATCTTAGCTGCCAGTTATATCAAAGTCTCATCAAGTTTAAAATTTACCTTATCAGGAAAAGATTTCGTTATACAAGACACATTGGATAAAATCTTACCAGGTGCGTTACCACTTATTGTTGTAATGGGATTATATTTTTATTTCTCTAAAAAAGGTTTAAAAGTAACCAGAGCATTAATTGGATTAACAATCATACTTGGTGTTTTAGCTGCAATTGGCATTTTATAAAATAATTATATAAAAAATAGAGGTTTTAAATTATGGGAAAAGTTGTTTTAGCTCGAGTAGATAGTCGTCTTATTCATGGTCAAGTTGCAACTAATGTTTCAAAAGCTGCTGGGGCTAATGCTTTATTTGTTGCAGATGACTATTCAGCAAATGACGAATTCACAAAAAATATCATTCTAGGCGCCGGGGCTAGCACAGGGCATAAAATCAGAGTACTAAAAGAAGATGGTGCTGTAAGATATTGGAATGATCGCAAGTACGATGACTTTAATGTTATCTTACTTACTAAAAATATTGAAGTAATGTATAAAATCATTAAAGCAGGCGTACCAATAACAAACCTAAATATTGGAGGTTTACCGCTAGTACCTGGGGCAACATCAATAATTAAAGAAGTATCGATAAACAAAGAGCAACTTGATCTATTGATCGATTTACAAAATAGTTACCCGGATATGGATATCTACTTTCAAGCAACGCCTTCATTGAAAAAAATAACATTAAATGAAGCAATCAAAATGTTTGAATAATATAGGAAGGTAAAAATGATAGGTGTCTTATTAATTAGCCATGGCAAAATGGCTGCGGGAATGAAAGATAGTGTAACAATGATAGTTGGAGAACAAGACAAATTTGAAACACTATCACTTAATCCAGGGCAAGATATTAATCAATTAAAAACGGATCTATTTAATTGTTCAAAATCTTTAGATTCAGGCAAAGGAGTCTTAATTTTTGTCGATCTATATGGAGCCTCTCCTTACAATGCTTCAATGAAATGCGTGCCTCAATGGCGAGAATTGGGTATGGATGTTAGAGTTATTACCGGCATGAGCTTACCAATGGTAATTAATGCGGTATGCAATAGAGACTCATTGTCAGTACAAGAATTAGCCAAAGAGTGTCTTGAGGCGGGTCATGATAATATTCAAGACGCTATTGCTAATCTTACTCATTCCAACCAATCTCAGAATGAGGATGATTATTAATTAGTTTAATATTGCTAATTGATAATATTATCAAGTGTATAGTGAATATGATTAACAAAGTCATATTCACTATATTGTTTAATTTTTATATCTAAATAGTTTATTAATAATGGAAATACTTAAAGATCTTGTGCTCCGATACTGTGTCATATTTGGTAAACGATTTTCTACTAAACAAAAGATTGCTTTTTTAAGAGTGATATCTAAAGAACTAATTCAATTAGGCTATATGGTTGATGCTAAACTAGCCAAGTTGAAATTAGCAACAAGACGATATGAAAACTATTACAATGCTTATATTGGTGATTTAAATAAAGCTGAATTAATTATTTGCACTTATTACGATACTGGCGTTAATAACTTTAATTTTCAAAAAAAATACGCATTTTCTCCACAATTTAGTAAATTAAGTTACTTTATCAGTATTGCGCCAATCATTATTTTATTCATTGCTTCATTGATACTAAATTATTTTGTTTTTATTCCTGATATCCGTACTCAAGGTTTTTTTAGTATTTCAGGCGTTGGCTCAATTATTTCAACGGTTTTGTTATTTTTTTTCGTCTTTAAATTTAAAAGTGGCATTCCTAACCAAAAGAACTTTGTTTGTAATTCATCAAGCATTATTACCATCATAAATTTAATTAATAAACTTAATAAAAAAGAGAAGAAAAAAATAGCTTTTGTTTTATGTGATGGTGGAAATAGTAACCAATATGGTTTAAAAATGTTAGAAAGCTATTCTAACCAAATGAAAAACAAAAAATTTATTTTTATCGATAGTATTGGCAATGGTAACGAGTTAATATTTCTAAAACCGCAACAATCAAATCTACAACTAGAAAGTATTACTTTTTACAATGGCAAAATGGAAACACAACTACCTAATTACATCATGATCACATCGGGTGATATAGATGAAAATGGTAAAATTGTTATAAAAAATGCCCATAGCGCAAAAGATAACTACTTGTCCGATAAAGTGATAAACAAACATACTCAATCACTGCTTGAAATAAGTCGAGCATTGATAAGTAGCAATAATGATAAATAGTAGAGGTAACGTTATTGTGAAGATAAGAAATCACCCCCAACCAAAATAATTAGGTAGGGGTGATACATCAATTAATGCGCAGCGCCTTTAGGTGCACCAATCGGTAAAACCGTACGACCAAATTGCTCATTAATCACTTCTGCCATTGCTAAATAAACAGCACTTGCTCCACAAATAATGCCTTCAAAACCTGCAATATGAATAATGCCATGGTTACCTGAAATATTACCAATAGCTAATAAAGCAAATAAAACGGTTAAACTAGCAAAAACAAATTGTAATGCGCGGTTGCCTTTTAATGTACCAATAAACATAAAGCCAGTAAAAATTCCCCATAACGCAAGGAAAATACCAACAAAAGTGGCATCAGATGGCGCTGTCGCTGGTGAAGTTGGTAAATACCAAATACCCACTAACGCAATCCAAAAGAAACCATAAGAAGTAAATGCTGTTGTACCAAACGTATTACCTTTTCGAAATTCTAAAATACCAGCAATGACTTGCGCAAGGCCGCCATAAAAAATACCCATTGAGACAATTACTGTCATAGCAGGAAAAAATCCAGCATTATGAATATTCAATAAAATTGTTGTCATACCAAATCCCATTAAGCCAAGAGGGCCAGGATTTGCAAGTTTTATTTGTTCCATAAGGATCCTATAAATTAAGTAAGATGATTAAAGAGCGGCAATAATAAGTGTAGAAAACGCCATAATCAAGGTTTTAGAAAAATAATTTTTTTGTACCCCCTTGATATTAACAATAACGTTCCCATTTATGTGAAAACAAAAAACATTTCTTTGTGAAGTAAAGGCTTGAAAATTAAAATTTAAGACTTATATACAAGAAATAAAATACAGGTTTTGAGGAGAAAAGATTATGGGTAAAATTATTGGTATTGATTTAGGTACAACAAATTCATGTGTTGCTGTAATGGACAATGGTCAAGCAAAAGTATTAGAAAACGCTGAAGGCGATCGTACAACCCCTTCCATTATTGCTTACACACAAGATGGAGAAATCTTAGTTGGTCAACCAGCAAAACGTCAAGCAGTAACCAATCCACAAAATACACTATTTGCAATTAAACGTTTAATTGGTCGTCGTTTTGAAGATGCCGAAGTACAACGTGACGTTAGCATCATGCCATATAAAATCGTAAAAGCTGACAATGGCGACGCATGGGTTGATGTTAAAGGGCAAAAAATTGCACCACCACAAATTTCTGCTGAAGTATTGAAAAAAATGAAAAAAACAGCAGAAGATTATCTTGGTGAAGCAGTGACTGAAGCGGTTATTACTGTACCTGCTTATTTTAACGACGCACAACGTCAAGCAACTAAAGATGCTGGTCGTATTGCAGGACTTGATGTAAAACGTATCATCAACGAACCAACAGCTGCAGCGCTTGCTTATGGTTTAGATAAAGATGTAGGTAACCGAACTATAGCGGTTTATGACCTTGGTGGTGGTACATTTGATATTTCTATTATCGAAATCGACGACGTTGATGGTGAAAAAACCTTTGAAGTATTAGCAACAAATGGTGATACTCACTTAGGTGGTGAAGACTTTGACTCACGCTTAATCAATTATTTAGTTGACGAATTTAAACGTGAACAAAACTTCGATCTAAAAAATGATCCGCTAGCAATGCAACGATTAAAAGAAGCGGCAGAAAAAGCGAAAATTGAATTATCATCAGCGCAACAAACTGATATTAATTTACCTTATATCACTGCTGATGCAAGTGGTCCAAAACATTTAAATATTAAAGTGACTCGCGCTAAATTAGAATCATTAGTAGAAGATTTAGTTAAACGTTCAATGGATCCTGTAAAAACAGCATTACAAGATGCAGGTCTTTCTGTTTCTGACATTAAAGACGTTATTCTTGTTGGTGGACAAACTCGTATGCCAATGGTTCAAAAAGCGGTTGCTGACTTCTTTGGTAAAGAGCCACGTAAAGATGTAAACCCTGACGAAGCGGTTGCTGTTGGTGCAGCTGTTCAAGGTGGTGTACTTGGTGGTGATGTTAAAGATGTTTTATTACTTGATGTAACTCCATTGTCTTTAGGTATTGAGACTATGGGTGGTGTAATGACAACTTTAATTGAAAAGAACACAACTATTCCAACAAAACATAGTCAAGTGTTCTCAACAGCTGAAGATAATCAATCAGCAGTAACCATTCATGTATTGCAAGGCGAACGTAAACGTGCGGGTGATAACAAATCATTAGGTCAATTCAACCTAGACGGTATTCAACCTGCACCTCGCGGTATGCCACAAATTGAAGTTACTTTTGATATTGATGCTGATGGTATTTTGCATGTATCTGCGAAAGACAAAAATACTGGACGTGAACAAAAAATTACGATTAAAGCCTCTTCAGGATTAAGTGAAGAAGAGATTCAAAAAATGGTAAACGACGCAGAAGCAAATGCCGATGCAGACCGTAAATTTGAAGAACTAGCTCAAACTCGTAACCAAGCAGATCATCTAGTTCATTCAACACGTAAACAAGTGACTGAAGCAGGTGATCAGTTATCAGCTGATGATAAAAAAGCAATTGAAGATGCCGTAAGTGCTTTAGAAACTGCCGCTCGTGGCGAAGATAAAGCAGAAATTGAAGCAAAAATTAATGCATTAATGGAAGCTTCTAAAAAATTGCTTGAATTAGCACAACAACAAGCTCAAGCAGCTCAAGGTGCAGAAACAAATAGTGGAAGCTCTAATGCGCAAGATGATGTTGTTGATGCAGACTTCAAAGAAGTTGATGATGACAAAAAATAATCATTAATTACTATGTTTTTTAATGAGTTATTCCAACGAGTTTTAAACATGTAATACATTAAACGGGCGCGAGGTAACTCAAGCCCGTTTAGTTGTTTATAAAATCATAAAAATAAAGGTTAATTATGGCGAAGAAAGATTATTATGAAACATTGGGCGTCAGTAAAAGTGCCAGTGAAAGTGAGATAAAAAAAGCCTATAAACGCCTAGCCATGAAATATCATCCTGATAAAAATCAGGATAGCAAAGCCGAAGCTGAAGAAAAATTCAAAGAAGTAAAAGAAGCTTACGAAGTCCTAACCGATCCGCAAAAAAAGGCGGCTTATGATCAATATGGCCATGCTGCTTTTGAACAAGGTCAAGGTGGTGCAGGAGGATTCGGAGGCTTTGGTGGATTTGGCGGCGGAGCTTTTGACGATATATTCAGTGATTTCTTTGGTGGTGGTCGAGGTCGTGGACAAACTGCATCTCGCGGCAATGACTTACAATACAATATCACACTAACATTAGAAGAAGCTGCTGCAGGTGTTAGCAAAGAAATTAAAGTCCCAACATGGGTAAGCTGTGATACTTGCCATGGACAAGGAACCGAAAAATCTTCTGATGTGGTAACATGTAACACATGTCATGGTGCCGGTGTTGTACAAATGCGCCAAGGCTTTTTTGCTGTGCAACAAGAGTGTCCAACTTGTCATGGTCGTGGTAAAGTTGTTAAAAATCCATGTAAAAAATGTCACGGTGAAGGCCGAGTACAAAAAACAAAAACATTATCTGTTACTATTCCTGCTGGTGTTGATACAGGAAACCGTATTCGACTTTCTGGTGAAGGTGAAGCTGGCTTAAATGGTGCGCCATCTGGTGATTTATATGTACAAGTACAAGTTAAATCACATGCTATTTTTGAGCGAGACGGTACAAACTTACATTGTGAAATTCCAATTAATATTGTATTAGCATCACTTGGTGGCGAAGTTGAAGTGCCGACCCTTAATGGCAAGGTCAGCTTAACAATTCCTGCTGAAACTCAAACAGGAAAAATGTTCCGACTACGAGGCAAAGGCATAAAATCATTGCGTGGTAATGCTATAGGTGATCTTTACTGCCATGTTGTGGTTGAAACACCAGTTAATTTAACCAATAAACAAAAAGAGTTACTCAAAGAACTAGGCGAAAGCTTTAAAGCCGATAAAAACGCTAAACACAGTCCCAAAGAAAAAAGCTTCTTTGACAAAGTGAAAAAGTTTTTTGGTTAATTTGATATAGTAAAAGCAAAGCACGATTGAACAGTAAAATCACTTGTTCAATCGTGTGTTAGCCAACATTAACACCTCTACACCCATCCCTATTTATTCACAAAAACAAAAAACTTTTAGGCAAAAATTAATTAATGCAGGTATTAACTTTATTAAAGTTTTTGGTGTTTTTTAGCCAAATTAACCGTTTATGCAACTATTTCGTTTTTACTACGATCCTGTTTTTTGCTTGCGATATTTTTCGGTCAAAATTGCGACATAAAACTTACCGTCAGTTTCTAGGGATAGATGTAAAGCGTATGGTTTATAGCTCCATATTTTATCCCCTACTATGTTTTTATATTCTTCTTTACCATATTTTTGGGTTAATTCTTTATAAACTTTCTGCTCTATTTCTGCAGTGTATGTCATTTTTTTATAAACATTGAACACAACCAATTGGGTAGGGTTACGCTCTAAGTCATCTTCAAGTCTAATTGTTAATTCTTCGTTTTGATTTTTGGCATTTAAAGTTATTTCATAGCTTTTGATTGTGCCTTCGATTATCGATTTTTTGCCTATTTTTGATGGCGGTAATCGCATTTTCATTTCACTAATTTTTATGTCATTTTCAGAAAGGTGATATTTGTTTTTGAGCAATTCAACCAGTTCCGATTCGGTTATTCCAAGCTTAACCCCTGCAAGTTCAAGGTTTTCCGCCTGCTCTTTTGCTAAACCATCAGCCCAACAGGTTGGGATACCAAATAACAAAGAGAATAATAAAAAGTAACTTTTTAGTATTGTTTTTTCAATCGTGTATTAATTCCTTAAATTATTATTTAATTATAATAAAATAATAATTTAAGCACCAGTAAACAATAAAAAGCAGGCATGGTGCAAAAAACAGCAAAATAAATCTATCAATCAATCAGGCTGATTATCTATCTATAC
Organism: Gilliamella sp. Gris1-4; assembly: GCF_001690335.1. Classification (NCBI taxonomy): domain Bacteria; kingdom Pseudomonadati; phylum Pseudomonadota; class Gammaproteobacteria; order Orbales; family Orbaceae; genus Gilliamella; species Gilliamella sp. Gris1-4. Next base: position 36,440 of record NZ_LZHA01000007.1, read on the forward strand.
ACTAAAATATATCATAAATAATATTGATTTTATTTGATTTTTTATTTCGCAAAAACTCCAATAAAATCAATACTCTACCGGAGCAATTTTAGGCCTTTAAAAAGCACCTACTCCACCAGTCCCAAAAACCACTCAACCGCTACGCCCCATAAAAAACGCCACTCCCCAAAAAAAGCCAAAGCAACCCCACACTCACTGCTAACAAATCTTTACAATAAATTAACAAAAAAAATTGGCGGATTATTTATCATCAAGTTATAATTTTTGAGCTTATTCAAGCAGGAAATCGTTCAAAAATAAAGCAAACGAATAGATAAAAAACAAGAAGTTACTTAATAAGGAAATAAAAATGCATTGCCATGGTTGGTATCTGGCCTGTCAAACCTATGCCCTAAATCTTATTGATTCGCAAGGTGGCCAAAGTAGGTCGCCACAGTTATTTTCATCATCGAAGTCATTTCGCATAGCGAAATCGATGCCGTCATCGGGGTCTTTACCGTCGATATCCAAGTGGTTATTAAAACCGCCATTAGTATCCAAACCGCAATTACTATTCAAGCTGCGGTTATTGTTTAGGCCTTCATTGTTATCAAAATCGGCACTATTCTTCGCACCATTGTTGTTATTGTCATATACGCAGGGTATACAGGCGTTAACGGTACAGACATCAAGGGTCATAGAGGGTAGTGCGCCGTATTTAATCTTTGATGGTGGGAGGACAAAGGCAACTAATACAGACACTTTTTTGGCAATCGAGTTGCCTGATGGAAGACGTATCACTCAGTCAACAAACACATCAAGTGTTACAAATCCGATAATGTTACCAAGTGGAAATTATACATTTAATGATATTCATACGGTATTGCCGTCGGGTACAACATCTATTAGTTTAAATAGTCTAATCAGCCAAGGGAAGTGGGGAGATGATGATGGGGATGGACAGGGTACAAATGGTGTTACTGCAACAGGGAGTATATCGTTAGTAATAGAGGATAAAGATGGCGCTACGGTTAATCGTAGTGATACATTAGATATATGTAACGCGCCTTATAAGGTCACTTTAGATAGTACAGGGGGAAGTTTAACTACACAGTATGGAGTGCCAAATAGTAGTCGTTTTTACGGAGGCTCAGCGGTTTATTATATCACTTTGCCGTCACCGCCGGTTATTTGTTCGGTCAGGCCGAATCTATACTATGGCACAGGCATCTTCGCAGGCCCAGCTAACATATGGAATCCTGATAAGGGTTTTTTAGTTCAGTCAACAAACCCATCATCTTACGACAGAAACTTTCCAACAACAGGTTTAGATGGATTGTATTTTGATTTGGACATAGGTGGTATTGACGCAAGTCAGTTGAATTGGACAGTTAACACAAGTGGCAGTCTAGGTGCAACGGTGAGTTGGAGGTTGCCGAACCGAGGTGAGATTTGGATTAGTGATAAATCCAAGAATGTAACACGGGTAACATTAACAGGTCCTAAAGCTGATAGTAGTCAAATAAACTCAAGTAATCCTGGTTCACTTACACGTCCATCTTTGCCACAGACCTTCGAGTTGGTGGGAAGTGATAGTAATGGTAATGAGGTTCGGTATGGTTTTAAGTTAAGGCAGTGGTTCGTCAATCGGGGTGATAAAAGTGATTACGTTTCCAATCAAACCACATGGTGTAATAGTTTGGGTTATCGTATGCCACGGGTAAGTGATTTAACCAACGCGGTCAGAACAGGTAGTCATCCTGTTTCAGGCGCCACACCTAGCTCATCTGGTAATCATTACCAGCGTCACATAGGGGCAGGATTTTTCACGGAGTGGGGCTTCATGTACTACTACGCTAATGCGGGCTTCGTCTACTACGACTACTGGACGAGTGACGCAACGGATAGTTACTCGTTCAATGCCATCTCGTACGAGGGCTACGCCGGCAACGGCAGCGATACCAGCAGTCGTTACGCTGTTTGCACCGCACCTTAGTTCTTAGCGTTTAGTTCTTAATCTTTAGGGCGCGGAAGGGGGTTACGGTGCCTGAGAGGATAATATAACAAAGAATAAAGCCCCCGCGTAAGTTGGGGCGTTTTCCCTTAGGGTTGCGCTGTGGCGCTTTAAAGCGGTGGTCTATTTTTAGTACGGCAAGGTTTCGGACGTTTTGACCTTTGGTGAACAAAATAGCTACAGTGACAACGTCCGATTTAGGGGATTTTTTGCGAAATCCCCTAAAAACCCCTCGCAAGGCTACAGAATGTGGCCT